>DAOUBX010000101.1:0-45709 GCA_034432445.1 Anaerolineales bacterium | reverse complement strand
CTCGCCGGCCTCGCACGCGGCGGCCGGAGCCGCAGCATCGAAGCCGCCGGCCGTGGCTGCCACCAGCGTCACGGTGGCCAGCAGGCTGCGCCGGCCAGCCTCGCCGCGTGCGGCTTCGACCGCATCCGTCGCAGCCTCGTTGGCCTCGCATCCGGCCAACACCAGGCTGGCAGGCAGGTCGGGCAGCGCCGCGCCGGCCGCCAACTCCGGTGCAACCAGCAGCAGGCCCACCGGCGTCCCCGTTTGCCCCAGTCCCTGTTCAGCCAAGGCCAGCGCGATCTCTGCGCCGCGGCCGTTGCCCAGCAGGACGATCTTGGAGTAATCGACGCTCTGGCTCAGCTCGCCGCTGTACTGCTCAGCTTCGGGCTGGCGCCGTTCGTCGGCCATCCAGGCCAGCAGCCGCTGCACGATCAACTGGGCGCGCTCGGTCTGCTGGTGCGGGTCCAGCGCGGGTGTGTAGGCCCCGTTGAGGTTAACGATCAACGGCATGTAGCCGCGCAGCGCCAGCCCTTGCGCCAGGTAGCGCAGGCCGGGGTAGGGGGTGCGCTGCAAACCGGCCGGGCAGGGCCATTCTTCGGCCTCATTGGCCTCGCAGACGCGGCCGGCGTCGGGCAGGATCACGGCCAGCGGGTGCTGATGATCGCCGTTGGCCTGCCAGACCGGGATGGTGAACGCGCCTTGCACCGGCAGCTCTACTACCGCCTCTTCACCGCTGTCCAGCGTCTGCGTGGTGGTGATGACGCCGGCGTCCAGGATCACCAGCGAAGCCGGCGGTTGGGTCAAGGGCAGGGCAATGTTGCCGTCCATGGGCTCTTGCGAGCTGGTCAGCGATGTGGGCGTGGACGATATGCTCGGTGATGTGGGAGCAGTCGCCGGCAGCACGGTTGCACACGCCGCAGCCACCCAAGCCGAGATGATCGCTGTCATCAAGAGCGCAAGTGGCTTCAAAATGGGTTCCTTCGTGACCTGCCAATGGTTCCTTGCATGGTTGGATTGGCGAAACTTGATTGAGCCCGCTTCGGAGTGCTTGGGAGGGGCCAGCCTAAGCGAATTATACGGAGGTTGTGCAAAAACTGAAACTGGCCCAGTCTTGGAGACTGGGCCAGTTTTACCAATTCGGGCGATTTCACCGACTCGTGGCACAATAGGAACTGGCCCAGTCTTGGAGACTGGGCCAGTTTTGCCAGACATAGGAGCGAAATTGCCATGCAACATACGACAAAACCTGAGCGCGTGGACCCGGCGGAGATAACGTTCTATGCCGTGATGTGGCTGTTCTTCCTCCAGCTCCTCAGCGAGTTCGTCGAGGCGATCTACACTTTCGGCTTGCTGGGCACCGACGTCCCGCCGGAGATGGCCCTGGTGCTGATCCTGTTGGCGCCCGTGCTCTTGCTCTTCGGCCCGCGCCAGGTCACCAACCGCTGGCCGCTGACCTTGGCGGCGCTGATGATCTTCAGCCGCCTGGCCCTGCCCTTGCTAGACACGCACGGCCGGATGCTGGTGGCCGGGGTGGGCGCAGCCGCGTTCATGCTGTGGCTGCCGGCCGAGCTCGCCGTGTTAGGCCGGGAACGGCGATCGGCGGCGAGCGTGTCCCTGGCCGCCGGACTGGGCATCAGCCTGGCGCTGTTCAACCTGATGCGCGCCTGGTTTCATGGCATCGATCCCTCCCTGGCCCCTGGCTTTCAGGCCATCGGCTGGGTGTTGGGAGTGGCGGCGGTGGTGCTGCTGGCCACCCGCCGCGCGCAGCCGCTCGTGCTGCAGCCGCCCTTGGCGCAGGGCCGTTTCGGCAGCCTGGCCCTGCGCGTGTTGGGCATCGTGAGCTGCGTGGCGCTCCCCTATCTGGCTTTGGCCGCGCCCAATGTCGTCGCGCGTTGGGTGAACCTCAACTACGCGTTGACGGTCGCACTGCTCGGATTGGCCCTGGCCGGTGGCCTGGCCATCGGCGCGTGGCGGGCAGCCTGGCTGACCAATCTGGCCCGGCCGGCGCTGTTGGTCTGGAATGGCCTGTTCCTGGCGGCGCTGCTGCTGACCATCCTGCCGCAGCAAGTTGCTTTCCCCACCGATCCAGGAGGCTACCCGCTCGATGGTCCCTCGGCCTCGCCGCTAGCAACCCTAGCCGTCGTGTTCATGCTGTTGCTCAGCCCGGTGATCCTGGCCAACTTGGCCTACGCTGCACGTGGCGTCATCGACGAGGTACCTTCGCTACGCAGCCTGGGCGGCGCGTTCGCCCTGGGCAGTCTGTGGCTGTTGCTGCTCATCTTCGGCCACGTGTTCACCACGGTGTACGACTACATCCCGGTCGTCGGTCCCCTGTGGCGGGACAAGTTCTGGCTGGTCTACACCCTGGCCGCCGGCGGCATGGTCTTGCCGCTGTTGGCTGCTCCCCCGCGTCCGGCCCAGCCCACGCGCGTGCCGGTCGGCGTTGGTGTCGCGGCCGGCGTGCTGGCAGTGGTCGCCGTGGCCGGCGCCTTGGTCACGGCCGGCCGACCGGCCGCCGTTTCCTCCGCCTCATCAGGGCTGCGCATCGTCACCTACAACATCCAGCAAGGCTATCGCGAGGACGGCCAGCGCGGCCACGCCGATCAGTTAGCGCTGCTGCGCTCCTTGGACGCCGACATCATCGGCCTGCAAGAATCGGACACGAACCGCATTTCCGGCGGCAATGCCGACCTGGTGCGCTATTTTGCCGACCAGCTTGACATGTACAGCTACTACGGTCCCTCGCCGGTGGTGGGCACATTCGGCGTCGCCCTGCTGTCGCGCTATCCCATCGACAACCCGCGCACCTTCTACATGGTCAGCACAGGCGAGCAAACCGCCGCCATCGCCGCGCAGGTGACAGTGGACGGTCAAACCTACAACGTCTACGTCACCCATCTGGGCAACGGCGGGCCGCTGGTCCAGCAACAGCAGGTGTTGGCCGACGTGGCCGGCAAAGACAACGTGCTGTTGATGGGCGACTTCAACTTCCGCCCCGACAGCGAGCAATATGCCCTGACCACGACAATGCTCGACGATGCTTGGCTGCTCCGCTGGCCCGGCGGCGCCGATGACCAGGGCAATGCGCCGACAAAACGCATCGACCATCTCTTCGTGTCGCCCGGCGCCTCCATCGCCAACGCCCGCTACATCGCCAGTCCCGCCTCCGATCATCCGTTGCTGGTGGTCGAGATGGGCGATTGAAGCGCCCCCGGAGCGTTTCTCTGACCTTCGCCATAGCACGGGGAGGACGTTCCTCTTCACCGCCGGTTCGGTTTGACAACCCCGGCGAGTCGCGCTATACTGCAGCCAGTTAGTCGTTCGAATTAGGATTACTACACTGGCGCAGCCATGAATCTGCACACCAAACTGACCGAGCTGGGATTCACCGAATACGAGGCCAAGGTCTATCTGGCGCTGCTGGACGGCTACCCCGCCACCGGCTATCAGATCAGCAAGGAGGCCGGCGTGCCGCGCTCGATGGTCTACGAGGCGCTGGGCCGGCTGAAGACGCGCAGGGCGGTGCTGGAGACGCCCGACGACCGGGCTACTCTCTACCGACCTGTGCCGCCCGACGTACTCTTGGACAGCCACCAGCGCGCCCAACAGCAGCTGATCGACGAGCTGCGCGCCGGGCTAGGCCGGCTGTACGTGCCTCGCGACGAGGATCGCATCTGGACCATTCGCGGCCGAGAGACGGTTCTGTCGTACGCACGCGCCCTGCTGCGCCAGGCCCAGCACGAGGTGTACCTGGTGCTGGATGACCCGGAGGTCGCGGCGCTGGGAGAGGAGATCGTGGCAGCCTGCCAGCGCGGTGTAGCCGCCAGCGCCGTCTTGACCGGCGAGGCGACCCTGCCTTGCGGCCAGATCGTCTATCACCCGCCCCTGGAAAGTGAGCTGCACGAACTGGCCGGCATGCTGGTCGTCGTGGTGGACGGCGCCGAGGTGTTGGTGGCTGCGCACGACCAGGACCGCGAGATGACGGCCACGGTGACCCACAATCGCAACCTGGTGTTGATCGTGCGCCAGTTCGTGTGGATGGAGCTCTTTGCCCAGCGCATCTTCGCCCGCATGGGCAATGAGCTGCTAAGCCGGCTAGAACCGAGCGATCGACGCGTGTTCGAGGGTCTCCCCACCCGCTAGTTAGCGACTAGAAAGGCGCTGATCATGAGCCAGGGGCTGATCGATACAATTATCGCTGCCACCGTGACCGTGTTGGCGTGCGGTTTAGGCGGCCTCCCCTTTGTGTTCATCAAGGAATTCCCCGAGCGAGTAGCGCACGCCGGATGGGCAGCGGCCGGCGGCTTGATGCTGGCGGCGTCCGTGTTCAACCTGATCATGCCTGGTGTAGCCGACGCAGGCATCAACCCGGTGGCGTTGGGCATCCTACTGGGCGCGCTGTTGATGGTGGGCACCTCGCTGTGGCTGCGCGACAAGGACATCGAGTTCAGCGGCTTAGACGCAGTAGATGCGCGGCGCGCCTTGCTGGTGCTGATCACCCTCACGATCCACAGCTTCCCGGAAGGCATTGCCATCGGCGTTGCGTTTGGCTCCGGCGAGGTCGGGCTGGGCCTGGTGATGATGATCGCCATCGCCATTCACAACATCCCAGAGGGAGTGGCGGTGTCGTTGCCCCTGCGCGCACAAGGGGTCAGCGGCTGGAAGTGCGTGGGCTGGGCAACCTTCTCCAGCCTGCCGCAGCTCATCGCCGCCGTGCCGGCCTATCTGACCGTGATCGCCTTTCGCCCCCTGCTGCCCTATGCCTTCGGTTTTGCCGCCGGCGCCATGATCTTCCTCGTGCTGAGCGAGATGATCCCCGAAAGCCGCGCCACCAGTCCCCAACGATTAGCCAGCGCAGGGGCAGGCATGGCTGGTTTCCTGGCCATGATGTTGTTGCAGAACATCTTCGTCGTGTGAGGCCGCCCGCGCGCTAGCGGCCCCCCATCCCCGACAGCGTAATCCCCTGCACAAACCACTTCTGCGCCAGCACGTAGATGACCAAGATGGGCAGCACGGCGATCACCGAGCCGGCCATCAGCAGGCCCCAGGCGGTGCTGTACTGGCCGACAAAGTAGGAAAGGCCGACGGGGATGGTGCGCATCTCCTCCGAGGTAGTGACCACCAGCGGCCACAGAAACTCGTTCCACGTGCTCTGGAAGACGAAGACCGCCAGCGTGGCCAACACCGGCCCGCTCAGCGGCACGATCACCTGCCACCAGATGCGCAAGCTGGACGCGCCGTCGATGCGCGCCGCCTCGTCCATCTCCAGCGGGATCGTGCGATAGTACTGGCGCAGCAAGAAGGTGCTGAACACGCTGAACAGCCCAGGGACGATCAGCGCGGGGTAGCTGTCATACCAGCCCAGCCTGTTGATGATCAGAAAGTTGGGGATGAGGGTCACCGGGAAGGGGATCATCAGGGTGGCCAGGTAGAGCAAAAAGAGCGCCTCGCGGCCCTTGAAGCGCAAGCGGGCAAAGGCAAAGGCAGCCAGCGACGCAATCAACACCTGGCCGGTGGTAACGGTCACGGTGACGAGGATGCTGTTCAAGTAGAAGCGGCCGAAGGGCACGGCCTCGAACACCTGGATGTAGTTGTCCAGGCTCATCTCGTCCAACTGAAAGCGCCGCGCCATGAACGCCTGCTGCGGCACCAGCGACACCACCAGCATCACCACGAAGGGCGCCACCATGATCACGCTGCCTAGGATCAAGATCGCGTTCAGGCTTAGCCGCGTGGGCAGCCGCAGGCCTAAGCCTGATCGCTGTCGGGGAGTTTCTAACATCGGCGGTCCTTGCGTGCAGGACTGACAGTCCTGGTGTCTCGACAGACCTGCTCCACACGCTGAGAACTGCTCTGACGACAGGGCAGAACCGTCAGGCCTTGGTCATTCCGTCTCATAGTACACCCACCGCTGCTGCAGGCGGTTTTGGATCAGGGTGAAGGCGAAGATGAAGATGAACAGGAACCAGGCGATGGCCGAGGCCTTGTCCATGCGCGTGAAGCGGAAGGCGTTCTGGTAGATGTACTGCACCACGCTCATCGAGGAGTTGGCCGGGCCGCCGTTGGTGAGCACAAAGGGCTCGGTGAAGAGCTGGAACGCGCCGATGGTTTGGAACACGAACAGGAAGAACGTGGTGGGGCTGATCATCGGCACCGTGACTTGGCGAAAGCGCTGCCAGGCGTTGGCGCCGTCGCTGCTGGCCGCGTCGTACAGCTCCTGCGGCACCCCCTGCAGCGCGGCCAGGTAAACGACCATGGTGAAGCCGGTGTTCTTCCACAAGGTCAACATGACGACGGCCCACTTGGAGTAGGTGCTGCTGCCCAGCCAGTTGGGCAATTTCACCGTAGTGCCGAACAGGCCGGCCACGTCGGCGATCAAGTTGTTGACCGGGCCGTTGGCGCTGAGCAGCAGGCGAAAGACGATCGCGCCGGCCACGATCGTCGTCACCACGGGCATGAAGTAGATCAACCGGTAGACGCCCGTGGCGCCGATGGCCTGGTTGAGCGCGACGGCCATGGCCAGGCCCAGCGTCAACTGCGCCGGCACAATGGTCACGATGTAGAAGGCCGTGTTGCGGAAAGTCTTCCAGAACACCGGGTCGCGCCACACCGCGCGGTAGTTGTCCAGGCCCACCCACCCCTTGGGGCCGGCCAAGCCCCAGTCCTGAAAGCTCATCCCCAGCGACAACGCCACCGCCAGCACCACGAAGATCAGCAGACCGGCGAAGCTCGGCAGCAGGAACAGATACGCCTCCCACTGCTGGTCGGGCCGCCAGCGAAAGGGGTTGCCACGCGGCGTCCTATGATCTGAAGAAGAAGTCGAGTGGTGTGAAGTCATCAGAGTTCTGCCAGCGACCGCATTGACCGGCAATACTACGACAGGGACTCAAAAGCCAAAAGCTAGAGAGTCCACGATGGTCTTGCCCATTGCGAGACCGACTTCCTGGTAGACCGCCAGCAAATCCTGGTAAGTGTCAGGCCCCCCGATGTAGTTCCAAAACTCCTCGCCCACCAGCACTTGATTCTCCATATCGAGGTACTGAAGGGCAAAACTATGCTTGTATGATGCGATGCCTTCAAGCTCCCGTACGGATCATAACCCATGGCAAAGGCATTGACCTGGGGACGGTTTGCTCGCCTGATGGCGTGGATTCTGAGCAACCTCTCGGTGATCTCCAAGCACTGGCCTTTGTTCGGCTTCGGCGATTTGATCTCGAAGTAGTGCTCGCGCCCATTTGCTTCTTGCAGATAGAGGTCAGCAATGGCTGGTCGTTGAACCCACGTGCCATCGTCAACGCTCAGCACCTGATCGATCATTTCAGGAAACGACAGGTGCCTTCCTTTCTGGCCCAGCTGGGCAACAAGCTCTTCGATTTTGGCAGCTGCGGCCAGCGGCATAGCGCCGCTGGCTGTGAAACCCCGTTGAACAACGGCGAAGTTCTGCTGCGCTATCAAACGGGCGCATTCTTCAAACGTCGTCCCTAGTCTTGTGGAAAACGATCGCTCGAACTCGCTGATGCGGATCACTTCCGCAGGGATAATGGCCTCGTGAAATGGCTTTAGATCGCCTTCTTTGGAGGCGAGTGTGACCCGTCTTTCGGCTAAGCGGCCGGCTCGTTTGTCTGGGCGATGTTGCTCAATGAGACTATGAACGAAGCCTTGCAGATATCCCTTGATTTCTGTTCGCGTGGCCTTGTCAATCACTTGCGTCTCCAGACGTATGTTTGCTCAAAGAACTCGCCGGCGCGGCGTCCAGTACGGCGGTTGACGTGTCGTTGGATGACGTGCTCGGTGACAAAGCCACACTCGTCAGCGATAGCCGGATAAAGGCTATACTTGTCATGCACGACGACGACGGCAGGAGCGCCGGGCTTCATATGGATGGCAGCATGGGCAAAGACCGCTGCGATATCCGCACGGTAGGCCCTTTGCGCCGCTTGCGACGAACCACGCGCTGCTGCGCCTATTTCGAGTTCGCTCTGGTCGGTGAGGCCAAGCAACTCATAGGCGTAGCGATGCTGCTCATGATAGTCAATCAAGCCAACGTAAGGCGGCGAGGTGATGATGCCGTTTAGCTCGGCGGGCAGTTCGATACGTCGCGCGTCGCCATTGAGCACGGTGACCTCGGCTTCGGTACGAATAGCCGCAAATTCTGCGATGCGTTTGATCGTGTCCAGACTATACCGCCGCAGAAAGCCGAGGGCTTCCTGGGTTGGATTGCAGATGCGCGAATGCTTGTAGCAGTAATAGGGTTCTGTCTGTGGCCTCTTGGGGAAATCCAAATCGAAATGCGTTGTCAGGCGGGCCGAACGCGCCGAGCGGGACAAAATGACTTTCAGCAAATCTTGGTAGCGATACTGGGAGATCAGGCTGCTGTAAAGCAGAAGCTCCCGTAAAGCCGTCGGTGCATACCATTTATGCAGATAGCCATCACGGTTATCCTCGGCGACAACGCTGCTTGCCGCATCAAACAAGCTAGGATGGGATGCCGCTTCGGTCTTTTGCAGAATATCCAAGATCTCAGCTCTAGCTTCGTCAATATCGTAACGCTGAGTTTTCACCCGCGACAACAGGCAGTTGAAACTAGAGATATCGCACCCGATCGAGTTAACCCCTAGAACGTTTGCCTCCACGAGCGTTGTACCGGAACCACAAAAAGGGTCGTAGACAGTATCGCCCGGGCGGAAGTACATGCGCAGGAAGACTTCGACGAGTTGCGGGATGAATTTGCCAAGGTACGGGTGAAGCCGATGGACGTGCTTGGTGCGCAGGCGTTCCGGCAAATCGCTCTCGCGCCAATTCAGATTGAGCTCTTCCGGCCTCGTGCTTGAAGTCACTTCTTCAGGCCGGGTAGGGCGCACTTCCTCACGATACCCTGCTACACGTTCTTCTTCGTTCGTAAACAAACTCAGTTGATAGTTGGCCATAGCGCTATTGTACTGTGCGCTCATGAGTTGGCAAGCAGACAAGGAACAGGACCACAAAGCGCCAAGGAGCAGCTTTGTGCACCTGTTTCCTTGTCTACTTGTTTCCTTGTTTACCCCTTACTTGGGATACCCGTTGTCCGCCAGGAACTGGTTCACCTGCTCACAGACCTGCGGCAGGATGTCGGCGGGCTGCGCCTCGCCGGCCCAGATCTGTTGCAAGGCCGGGCCGATGATGGAGCTGTCCAGCTCGTCCCACTCGGGGAAGTAGCCGAAGCCGCCCACGCCGGAGGCCGCGGCCTCGTCGATGATCCCCTGCTTGTTGGCCGGCGGTTGGTCGGTCATGAAAGCCGGCGAGTTGGCCACCGACTGCAGCGCGGGGAAGATCTCGCCGCGCTCGGTGTAGATCTTCTGGCCGCCGTCGGTGCTCTGCAGCCACTGCAGGAAGGTCCAGGCCGCGTCCTTGTTGTCGCTGCCACTGCTCATCACCCAGGCCGCGCCGCCTGCGGCGTTCCAACGCTTGCCGCCGGCCGGAATCGGCACGACGCTGACGTCGTAGTTCATGCCGGCCGCGTTGAAGGCCGACACGCGGCTGGTGTTCTGCAGGATCATGGCCGCCTGGCCGCTCTGAAAGACCGCTGCGTCGCCGCCGGCCTGGCTCAGGTCGGCGTCGCGCATGGCGTAGCCGTTGGCCATCATGTCGGCGAAGAATTGGATCGCCGCGATGGACGCCGGCTCGGCCAGCATGCACTTGGAGGGATTGCGGTAGTCGTCCAGGATGGCGCCGCCGTTCTGGTTCAGCCACTTGGAGTACTTGCCGCCCTCGGCCGCTAGGGCGTACTGCGTGACGTTGCCGCCGGCGTCCTTCACGGTCAGCTTCTCGGCTGCCGCCAGCAGATCATCCCAGGTCCACTCCGGGGTGGGGTACTCTACTCCCGCCGCGTCGAACAGGTCCTTGTTGTAGTACAGGACGTTGACCTCGATGTCGCGCGGGAAGCCGTAGACGCTGCCGTTGTACATGGCCGACTCGAGCAGGCCCGGCCAGTAGTCGTTCAGGTCATAGCCGGACTTTTCGATGTACGGATCCAGGTTCTCCAGCACACCCTCGGCGGCGTACTTGGGCGTGGGCCACAAGAAGGCGATGTCGGGAATCGTCTTGCTGTCACCGCTGGCCCACAGCGCCTGGATCTTAGTGAAGTAGTCCTCCCAGGGCTGGTTCCAGAGCTCGATCTTGATCTCCGGATGCTCGGCCATGAAGGCGTCAGCAACGATCTTGTGGCTGGCTGCCTCTTCTGGGCTACCCCAGAAGGCCCAGGTGATCGTGACCGGCTCGGCCGCCGGCGCTTCTGCAGGCTGCTCGACGGGCGCTGCGGTTGGCTGCTCGGCCGCCGGCGGTTGCGCCGGGGCCGGCGTAGCCGGCGGCGCGCAGGCGCTCACCGCCAGCATGACGATGACCAGCAAGCTGGTCGTGACGACAAACATTCGGTTGCGCATGTGACTCCTCCTTTGGAGCGTTCGAAGATAGGGCGCAGCGCTCGGTAAGAGCGCAGCGCTTGGACGGATGGATGTAATGGTTAATGGTCAACGGGTAATGGTTAACGGTCAACGGGTAATGGTTAACGGTCAACGGTTAACGGTCAACGGTCAAGGGTTGATCACGGACTCGGCGAACTGCGCACCGACTCTCATTAACCATTGCGCATTAACCATTCACTATTAACCATTTCTGACGGGCCCGCCGCCGGCGTGATCGTATGCCTCGTTGACCTCTGCGGCGCGCGCCGCGGCCGGCTTGGCCGCCAGCAGATCGTCGAAGAGCGGCAGCTTGCCTGTGTGCACGGCATGGTCGGCATAGAGGAACATGGCAGCCGACCAACCCTGCTGGGCAAAACCCATCGGGTGGCCGCTTTCCCCGTGCATCCACTCGTTGAACTCCCACTCTTGCTCCACGCCCTGGCGGTTGGCCTCCGCCAGCGCCAGCAACAGCCGCTCGGCCTCACTGCGCCAGCCGTGGCGCACCAAAGCCGCCACGTGAAAGCCGCCGATCATCGGCCAGATGCCGCCGTTGTGGTACTGGTGGGGCAGGTTCAATGTGCGACTGCGGTAGTACTCGCGCCAGTTGTTCTCACCGGGGTAGATGGGCGGATGGATCGCCTTGGTCGGGTAAGGCTCGGCCATGCCCACCTGATGCATAAAACGCAGGATGTGGTGACGGCGATGGCCGTCGGCGATACCGGTCAGGATGGCCAGCAGGTTGCCCAGGCTGTCGCACCAGTCGCCGTACTCGCGAAAGGCCACCCACGGCAGATAGAAGGGCCGGCTGGAGATCGTCCCCACGTTGTGGTAGAGCATGAACCATTCCAGGCGGATGGCCTTCAGCTTCTCCAGGTGTTCGGCGAAGTGCTCAGCCACCCAGCAGCGGTCGATCCACATCAACAAGTTGATGCGCTCGTGGATGCCCAGGGGGTTCACCGGCAAGGGGTGACAGCTAACCTGGCCAAACAGCCGGCTGCACATTTCCTGATAGGCCAAGGCTGCCGCATAGAACAACACGTTGTCGTACAGCACGTTGTAACGCACTGCCAGCAGGTCCATCCAGTCGGCCGCCTCCGGAATTTCCAGGAGGCCACACTCGTTCATGTCCTGGTACTCCAGCCAGGTCATGGCGCGCTCGACGGCCGGCCAATGGCGCCGCAAGAAATCGACATCGCCGGTTGTCTGCACGTGCAGATAGTGTCCCAGCAGGAACCACAGGTTGGCGTCCACGGCCCCGGCGTTCTCCGTGCTGACATAGCCTGTATCGGGGTTCACGTTAAGCTGAATCATGCCGCGCCGCGATTGGTAGGCGGCCAGGGTCTCCAGCGAGGCGCGACCGGCCGCGATCAAGGTCGGATCGCCGGTGACCGCCGCACCTAGGTAGATCACCATGCTGTCGCGCGCCCAGATCTGCGGGTAACCGGCAGCCAAGGCCGAAGCGCGAAAGCCATGCGGAGTAACGCAGCGGTGCAGGATATCGGTGGCGCGACGACGAGTTTCATCCAATAGGGTGGAGGTGTTCATGGTGCGAGCACGCGATTACTCAGCGCTTAGAGGTGCATTGTAGCACAAAGCGTCGCTGGCGGCTATTCGTCGTGCTGCAGTAACCGCTCAGGTGCCGGGCACTTGCAGCCGACGTGTAGACCAAATTGGCCAGGCAAACATGGTTGTAGGCGCAGATTCAAGTGCCCGGCACCTATGGCTGAGCAGTTACGTGCTGCAGTGGTTGTGGCAACAGTTGCAGCACTCCCACCGGCCGCAATCTGAGCCCATCCGGATCGCCGTCGTCCGCCTTGGGGATCCACGGCGCCAGGCAGGCTGGGTCCAGCACACACGGATCGGTCAAGGCATGCAAAAAGCTGACCAGATCGGCGACCTGGGCATCGGTCAACCTCACCTCCGGCAGCGGCAGCCGGCCGGCGCGGCGATCCTGGGTCAGCTTGGCCAGCGCCCGCTGCGTGTTCGCAACCCAGTGCGATGTTCGCACGGCCGGGTCGAGCTGGGCAGGGTCGAAGGCAGCCAGAGCCGCAGCCGGGTCGAGGTGATGACGTACGATGTCTTCCAGGGTGGCATACGCGCCATCGTGGCCGTAGGGTGCTGTCACAGCGACGTTCAACAACGTCGGCGTGCGGAAGGCATAGAGGTCCTCCGGCCGACCGGTGGCGCGAAAGCGGCCGTAGTCGTCGTCGTTGAACGGCCCATCGCCCTTGCCCGGACCGACTTGCGGCACGGCCAGGGTGTAGAACTGCTCGTCGGTGAAGAAATCGCCGCTGTGACAGGCTGCGCAGCCCGCGCCGCCTTGCTCAACCGAACGGTAGAACAGCAGCGCGCCGCGCTTGGCCGCCTCGTCCATAGCGTCCTGGTCTCCCTGGACATAGGCGCGCCAAGGCGTGTCCACGAATACCTGCGAGCGCTGATAGGCAGCCAGCGCCGCCGACATGGTTGCGTCGGTGATCAGCGCCTCGGCGGGAAGCTGGCTGTCGAACGCGGCCTGGAACTCGGCCAGCCAATCCGCGGCCAACAGCTCGCCCTGGCCCACGCCGAAGTCGCCCAACCGCTGACACAAATGGCTGCGCACGAAGGCGTTGGGGCGGTGCGCCTCGAAGACCTTGCCGCGCATTTCCTCGCGCGAGGTGAGCGGGAAGCGGCTCTGCGCCGTCACCAAGTTGTCGCCGGCCAGCCGATCGGCTGCACCGAAGGCTGTGTCGGGCGTGCGGATGCCCTGGCCGTCGGCGCCGTTCTGCCCGGGCGTCTTGCCCAGGCTCTCGACGCGGCCATCCCAAAACAGCACTTGATCCCACAGGCCGATGTTGAAGGTGGTGGGCGCGTTGCGGGGCACGTTGAACTCGCTGCTGACGTGCGCGCGACCGGGGCCCAGCCGGTCCGGCTCGAGCGCGCCGACGCCGATCGAGAGGGGCAGGCTATCGCCGCCGCCCAGCAGAGGGTGGTGGCAAGTGGCGCAGGCCACGTCCATGTCGCCGCTCAGGGCCTTGGTGAAGAAGAGCTTCATGCCTAGCTGCGCCAGCGGCTCGTCGATGCTGGGCAGGTTGCGGCCGGCGCTGGGGTCGCCTGTGAGGCCGTGCTCTGCGATCAGGCTGGCCAGCGCGGCGTCCAGCGCGGCCGGGGCGACAGGCGCCGCGGCGGCTGCGTCTTGCCGCGTCACGGTCAGCCGGGTGTTGGGCTGTGGGCCTGGCACGGTCGAGATGGCGCCGTCAGGCCAGGCAATGGTCAGGGCGTGCAGTGTAGCCGTCACCGGGAAGCCAAAGTGCAGCTGTGGCGGGTCGCCGGAGAGATAGCCGCTGCCGGAGCGCACGTCGCGCGTGAAGGTTCCGGCGTCAGTCTGAAGCGTCACCGTGGCGCCCACCGCATTGGTGTTCGCGCTGCCGGGCCAGCGCAAGTCGACCAACAAGCTGCTGCCGCCGCACAGCCGGTTCTCGAACAGCTGCGCCGGGCTTTGCAGGTTGTTGACCACGATGTCGAGGTCGCCGTCGCCGTCCAGGTCGGCCATGGCCATGCCGCGGCCGCTGCGAGTAGAGCCCAGGTTCCACGCCGGCGCAGGCTGGAAATAGCCGCGGCCCACATTGCGCAGCGCCTGGTTCTCCTCTACCAGCTCGCCACCCGGCAGGTGACCCAGCAACGTGGCCTCGATCATGCCGTTGACCGCGTAGAAGTCCAGCCAGCCGTCCTGGTCCAGGTCGCCGAACTTGCCTGACCATGTCCAGCCGGTGGCGTCCAGGCCGCGCGCTTCGGCGGCATTCTGGTAGCCGGCAGCGTCAGTCCACACTTGCAGGGTGTTAGCGCCGATCTGCGGGTCGTCGGCCGGCAGCACGCCCTCCGCCATGGCGGCCATCAGCGGCTCCCAGGCAGCCACGGTGGCCGGGTCCTCGGCGTAGGGCGCCATGTCGCTGGCAAACAACTCCGCCACGCCGTCGTTGTCGATGTCGGCGACGTCCAGGCCCATGGTGCTGTGGCTGGTGGTGTCGAAAGCCGTGGGCTGCCAGCCGTCTGTGGTCCTGCGCCAGGCGTAGTCGGGCAGGTTGAAGTCGTTGCCCACGACGATGTCGCGTTGGCCGTCGCGGTCGATGTCGAACAGGGCAATCGCCATGGCCTGCGCCGAGCTCTGCAACGGCTGGCCCACAAACCGACCACTCCGGTTCTCGTACACGGCGACGCCGCCGCCCCCACGCAGCAAGAACTCGTTGCCCAGCTCCTCTAGCAGCCCTGCATCGTAGGAGCCGGTCACCAGGTCGAGGTCGCCGTCGTCGTCCAGGTCGCCCCAGGCCATGGCGTAGGCCGGCCGGGCGATGCCGGGCAGCACCTGCCAGGCGAAGCGGCCCGGCTGGCCCTCGCCGTCCAAGTTGCGATAGAACGTGAGCGCGCCGGCGCGCCGCGTGAACACCAGGTCCAGCCAGCCGTCGGCGTCCACGTCCACCAAGGCCACCGCCCGCGTGTCGCCGTGTGTCATCCGCTCTGACCGAAAGCGCAACCCACCCTCGTTCCACAGGACGGTGTTCTGGCCGGCGTCGTTGCCCAAAACAATGTCGAGATCGCCGTCGTTATCCAGATCGCCGATGCCGACGCCCGCGCCGTTGGCCTCGAAGTGATCGACGGTGTCGCCAAGCACGGTGGTGACGTGATCGAGGTCGTGAGGCACAAAGCGGCCCAGGCATGCGTCCCCGGCTGTCGCCAGCGGCGTGATTTGGACTTTGACGGCAGCCTGCTCAGCCAGCGCTGCTTGAGCCCACGGCACAGCCAGCAGCAAAGCTGCCACGCCAGCCAAGACCACAAGACGAACAAATCGTCGCGAGTCAACCATAGGACTTCAACGCGTGGTGCGCTCCGGTGGAAATAGGAGTTACATTGTGCCTCTTCTTCGGCTGGTATCTATTCACGACTTCAACGCGTGGTGCGCTCCGGTGGAAATAGGAGGGTAGTTCTTGCTTGTGCGGGTGGCTCGGTCAGGAGATTGGGCACCATCCCGCAAGAACCGGCCACGGCACGCGAAGACAGGGGGCAGCGCAGGCCGGCGTTGCGCAGGAGCTCGTCCGGCCAGGCGACGTCGGCTTCGTGGAGGGGTGGTAGGGTTGATGGGTCAGCGTAGTCCGGTAACCGCGCGGAGCCGACCAAGGCGAAGCAAGCATCGACAGCCGCTTGAAGGTCGAGAACGACAGCGATGTCAGGGCGCAGCAGGAGCACAGGCACGGTCGGCAAGCGCTGGTGCCGCGCAACCACCCAAACCGCAGTTTTGGGGCATAGGGCCGTCGTTCGGTGCAGCTCAGGTAGACGTGACGGCAACGCCGGGACGGGACGTGGGGATAGATCACCCGCTGCGATGTCCAATCGACGATGTTCAAGCTCGTCCGCATTGTAACACAGAGCCCAGACTACGACAAGCAGCGCTGATTTCAGGGAGTGGATGCTTTGGTTGGCGGCCAGCCAAGGCGTGAGCAGCGGCTCGGCGCCACGAGAGCTCAGGGGTCCGGCCACTGACGCCGCTCAGGGTACATCAAGTGGCGGAAAAGTACCACCGGCGCCAGGCGCGCTGTCAACGCGAGGTCATACGGCGCCGACTATGGCGGGCCCACCGCTGTTACCCTCGGTGCGGTCCACCGTGGAGCAGCGGCGCGCGTCCGATCATCGGTGATCGGCAGCTGCCGGCGGGTCCATCTCCGGCGCCAGACGAATGGTTGGGATTACCGCCACGGACAGGGCCACCGGCTGTCCAAAGCGAGCGGCCAGCCGCCTTTGCAGTTGCGAGACTTCGTCTGGGCTGAGCTCATGACCGGCTGTAACGGTGAGCGTCAGATTGACAACCCCGTGGGTATCGCTGATCTGGTCGAAGCGCACTAACTCAACATCAGCCTGCGTGCGCAGTTCCTCGTGGACGGCGTCGGCAACGGCCTGCGTTAGTTGCGCGCTGCGCACTGCCTGCAGAGTAAGCACAGCCAGGATGATCGTCACCGCCAGCAGCAGGGCGTTAACGCCCCACAGGCTACGCCGCAACACCCGCCGCTGCATCTTCTGCGTCTCGAGCGGCCCAAAGCCCAACAGCATATAGACCAGTGCGCTGGCGGCGGCGATGGCGATCAGGTTCGTAGCAAAGAGCAGCGTGGCGCCTTGGGCGATCTCCAAACGCAGCATAGACAGACCGATGCCGATGGTGGCTAAAGGGGGCACCAGAGCCACGGCAATGGCCACCCCCGCCAACGCGGCCGCGACTTCTTTGCGACAAAAGGCGTAGGCAGCAGCCGCGCCGGCCGCCAGAGCCACTCCCAAATCGAGGAGGCTGGGCTGGGTGCGCGCCATGACCTCGGAGGTCGGCTCAGAGCCTGGGATGAGCCAGCCGATGACCAGACCGATGAAGACCGCCAAGAGGGAGCCGCCAAGCGCGTTGAATGCGCCATTGCGCAGCAAGGCGCGGTCACCCTCGACGATGCCCAGGCTGATCCCTTCGATGGCGCTCATGAGAGGCGCCACAATCATGGCGCCGATGATCACGGCAGGGCTGTTAAGCAACAGTCCCAACGCTGCGATGACGGCCGCAAGGACCAGCATCGTGTAGAAGTCGTGCCGGCCATCCACTCCTTTGCGCACCGCCTGGCTGACCTCGATCTGCTCCTCGGTTGTTAGGGTAGGCGTGCGGTCATACACGCTGTACCAGACCGTGCGCGCCATCCGTTGTAGCCAGGGGGTGCGGCTGCGCGCGACGACCACCGGCGCCAGGCGTTCATTCGCTACGCGTTGCGGCAGGTCGCCGAAGAGAACGCGGTCGATGAGGGCCTCGCGCGAGGTGCCCATGATGACCAGGTCATAGCCCTGCTTGAGCTCGTCGATGATGCCCTGGTCCACGCTAGTTGCCCGCGCGACGCGCGCAGAAACGCCCGCATGGCGCTTGTGTTCACCGAGCGCCTTATCTAGCTGCTGTTGCGTCGCGACCAAGCGCGCGTCCGGTTGGTCCGCCGGCAGAACGTGCAAAGCTGTGAGCCGCGATCTGCCGATCGTCGACCCATACTCCACCAGGTTTAAGCCGATCTGCAGCGCCAGCCGGCTATGCGGCCCCCCGGCGTGGGCCACCAGCACTCGGTCGTAGTGCTCTGGCGTGCGCCCCCCCACCACCACGACGTTGGTCGCCGGGTCGCGCAGCAGGTCCTTGAGCGTTGCATTCAAAACGACGCCATCGGCACGCGGGACACCGCGCCATCCCAACAAGATGAGCGAAGCTTCAGCGCTGGAGGCGATGGAACGAATTGCGCGGCCGACGTTGGCCGCCTGGCACACCAGCCAGGCGTTGGCGACAGCGCAGTCTTCCAGTTTCTGTACGGCGCTGGCCACCGCGGGCCACTGCGCAATATCAGCCCATGCGCCGGTCGCGGCCGGCATCTGCGCCTCGGTGCGCACGTTCACCACCAGCACCGAGGTTTGGCGGGCATGGGCCAAGGCGGCGGCTAATCCGGCCAACCCGACGGCGGTGACGGGGTTGGCCACAGCTAGAACGATGCAACCGCGGCCGGCGGCTGATGCGCTGCCTGCAACCACATGGAGAGGGGTAGAGGAGCGATGCGACAAGAGCGAGTTTACCATGGCGCTCATCCAGCACGATTGACGCAGCTCAGCAACGCTGGGGCTGCACATAGACATGGCCGTAGCCGGCTGCCAGCAGCAGTTCGCAAGCCCAAAATCCCCAACCCACAGCGCTGATCAGGCCGATGGACAGGCCCGGCCGTGACGATGGCGGAGCCGGCCGCGGCCAGCAGCTTGCCCCGGCTCAGGGTGCGCGGCACGACCAGCTCCTGGGCCTGCCGCGCCGTGCCTAGCATCACGCCCGCGCCTAACACGGCTGCGCCGAAATAGCGCGCCTGCAGCACGGCCGATGAGTTGGCGCTCACCCCAAGCAAGTGCAGATAAGCAACCGGAGTCAGCAGGGTGGCGACGCCATAGAGCACACCGATTGCGGCTATGATAGAGAGAAGCAGGGTCAGCACCTGCGCAGCTTTGGGCTGTGATGCCATAAGAACCTCCTGTGCGCCAGCGCCCATTCTAGTCGATCCGAGCGGCATCTGGCAAGATTCCGGGCCACCGGCATGCGCGTGCGCTTTTGTGCAGCATCGTAGCCTGGCTTTGTCAGCCGCCGGGTTGTTCGGTATACTCTTGGGTCAAGAACGCAATTGCGTGAGGTTGCGCAGATGGAAACCGCTCTCCCAGGCTGGGCGCTAGCCAACACTGTCACCGGCTTTGCGACCGTTTTTGCCGGGCTGATGGCGCTGGCGTTGTCTTGGCTCACCGGCGGCCAGCCACGGCGCTGGTTGCTGGCCTATACCGGCATCTTCATCACCGGCGTGCCCACCGTCTGGTATCATGGCTATGGCGAGACTTACTGGCCCGGCCTGGCCGACATCGGCACCAACCTGCTGCTGGGCTGGCTGCTGACGCTGGCTGTGCTGGGGGACTATTACGCCCCACGCACCCGTTGGCTGGCTGGCGGCCTGCTGGGGTTGGCTAACCTAGTGTACATCGTTGCACGCCTGGTAGCCGGACCGACTGCGCCCAACGAGGTGCTGCTGCGCTTTGGCGGTTTTGGTGGCTTCAAGGTAGGCGAGTTGCTGTTGATCGGCAACTCGTTGCTGGCAGTGGCGCTGCTCTATGCCCGTCTTGATCGCGTTCCCGCGCCCGCCCGGCCTTTGTGGTACTTCACGACGGCCATTTTCGTGATCGGCGCGCTGCTGGCCACTGCGTCCAACGACCAGGTAACGGCGCAGATCATCGCCTGGCACGCGCTGTGGCATCTGGTAGGCGCATGTGGGTTCATGGCGCTCTGGACTTTCAACTACGTGCGCTTCAGCCAGTTCGACCACGGCGAGGGTAACTGATCACCGCTACGGGACGAGCATTCGCTGCGGCGGCAAGGGCATCCGCGCAACCGACGCCAGCCCCTAGATCGGTTGCGAGCGCCCGGCACTGGGGCAGTCTTGTCGGCGAGGCAGCTTGCAGAGAGGTATTTCTGATGGGCAGACGCGGCGAGGGTTGGTTTGTTTTGCAGATGATCCTGTTTGCTGTGATCCTTTTGGCGCCGCAGGCGACTTGTTTCGCCTGCCCGCCGTGGCTACGAACGGCGGGTCTGGCCATCCTGGCGATAGGCGGCTTGCTGGGCACGTGGGGCATGCTGACCCTCGGTCGCAACTTGACCCCTTTTCCCAAGCCCATCGAGGGGGGCGAGCTGGTGACCCACGGGCCGTATCGCTTCGTGCGCCACCCCATCTATGCAGGACTGATCTTCGGAACGCTGGGCTGGGGGCTGTTTCGCGCCAACCTGCTGGGGCTAGCGCTGGCTCTGCTGCTGTTCATCTTCTTCGACCTTAAGTCGCGGCGGGAGGAACAGTGGCTGCGGGAGGCATATGCGGCCTATGCAGAGTATCAGAAGCGGGTGAAGAAACTGGTGCCCTTTGTGTATTGAGCGCCCATTGCATGGCCCAGATGGCTAACGGACGCATGTAGGCGATGGCGCGGTAGTTGCCATGCCGGTCCCACGCTTCGGGGGTTTGGAACCAATAGCCCCTGTCGTGATAAGTGGTCATGACAACTCCTTTGGCTGTTTGCCAGGCCGCCTCGGCAAGGCCCTCCTGCAACATGGCGGCTGCCAGGCCATAGGTGACACCCGGCCATACCTCCTGCGACTGCATCGAGGTAGTATCGACGCGACCGTCCGGCCGCATGCCGTTGACCGCGCCTAGCCGGCCGCCCGCAAACCCCAGCACGTTGTGTGCGAACACCATGTGCAGCGCGCTGCGCGCCTGGGTCGGCTCGACGATGCCGGCTAGGCCACAAGCACGAGCATACCACTGCCCGGCTAGCTGATCGGCCATGATGCTGTCCTGCTGACGGCTGCGGCTGGCGTCGTAGTTGAAGTAACGACCGTTCCACAGCTTTTGCCTGAAGGCGGCTTGTCCACGCGCCAGGGTCTGGCGATACTGTGCAGCCAACTGTTCTCGGCCCATCAGCTCAGCTAGGGCCGCGGCCGCGGCCAGGCTGGCCAGCCAAAGCCCCCCGGTGTAGGCGCTTGGCCCGCGCACCGACCAGGTGTCATAGGTCTGGTCCGGTTCGCCGTCGTTCTCGATCAGACCGTCGCCGTCGCGGTCGAACTGCGCCGCGTAGGCCATAGCTGCCTCGACCGCCGGCCACACGTCGGCCACGAACTGCATGTCGCCGGTGGCCAGGTAGTCGCGGTAAACCTGCAACACGAACTTGGGGTTGAGGTCTTTCCAGCGGTTGACGTCGTGCAAGGGGTAGCCGTTGACCAGCCGCCAAGGGTCCTCATCTGGCCAGCCGACATCGTGGGGTACGGCGCCGGCCACCTTGCGCCGGGCCAATTTGCCGCTCCAATGGGCGCGGAAGGTGTCGGGGTATTCCGCCAGGGTGGCGGCAGCGATGTCGCGCTGCAAGGAGAGCTCCAACTGCGGCCAGAGCATGGCCAGGGCGAACGAGGCGTAGAAGTGTACGTCGTAGGTGTTGAGCATACGGTATTCGTGGCCTTCGAGGTAGGCGAAGTGACCGTGAGGCTCACCCTCACCCTCGGCCTCTCTCCCTCGGAGGAAAGAGGGGGCGTCCTCTGCCGCGGCCCTGTTCCCTGCGAGGGCGAGGGAGACGCTCCCGCTCCTTTCCGGGTGAGGAGGCGTCCCCTCGACCCACCATGTCCCACCGTCTGCGATGTAGTACAGCTCGTTGAACAGGGCCATCTTGTACCAATCGGGCAGAGCCGGATCGTCCAGGATGGGGCGTTGCCAAGCGACGATCTGTGTCTCCCAATCCTGGGCTTGGCGCAAGGCATCGCCGGCAATGGCCGACGCGGCCTCGCCGTCGACGCCGTAGAAGCGGGTATAGCGCCGATGATAGGCTGTGCCAAAACCACTGCGCACCAGAGGCATGTCCCAGGCGAGAACAAAGGCGATCTCACGGGTGGCGCCGGGGGGCACAGCCACGGTGGCTGCCACCGCGGACGCCCGTGCGCCCCGGCCGCGATCGGCAGCCACTGGATCGACAACAAAGGTCGAACGGCCATCCCCGGCCAGACGGCCATCTTGGGCAAAATCATGCCACACGGTTGCGCCCTCACCCTCAGCCGGAAAGCCGATGCGGGTGCTTACCGTCACCTGCTCGTCGGCCAACGCCGCAATCGCAAAGGTCATCGGATCAGCAAACTCCTCGCGCCGCGCCGACGTCTGGCCCACCGGATACGCCCTTGCCTGGTGATGAAGCTGTCGCATTACTGCGCCAACCGCCCGCAGCCCTCCGCCTGTTCGCTCGCCTTCAGCCAAAGGCCGATCGAAGACCGCATGACCACGATCGAGGGTGGCATCCCAGCCGTTCTGCCACGTGAACATCAGGCCCACGGTGGCCTGGCTGTCGCCGAGATTGGTGATCTGCCACAGAAAATGGCCAACCGGATAGCTGCTCTCGCGATAGTTGTGAGGGATCACCGGCGAAAGCTGCCGGCACACCAGACGAACCCCCGGCAGAGGTTGCTCGTAAGTGAACCACGCGCGCGGATAGAGCGCATGATAGGTGGCGCAGGCAGAGTTCATGTTCCATTGCCATGCCGCCAAATGCCTGCCAGGTGGCCGGCCGGGGAACAACACCTGGGCCTCTCCAGGGTGCCCCAAGCGCTGTACAAACAGGGAAAACTGCGACGCCCACGCTACCCGTTGCTGATAGAAACCAGGCCGGCGCTGCCAACGGCGAAACTCTCCACGCCAGCCGCGGCCCACAGTGCCTGCGCCGATGCCGCCCAGCGGCGCACCTTGATACGGCCCGGGCGCGCTGAGGGAAGAGCCGGTAAGCAGTGTGCCCTGCGGGTCCCAGCCGGCCTGCGCACGCCGGCGGGCGTCAGCCATGATGCGACCCAAGATGGCCGGGAACTTGCGCAGGGGAAACGCACGCAGCATCAGCAGACTAGGACGGCCGCTACGCTCCACACGATCGTCCAGTCGGCGAAACCAGGCAGCAGCAGGAATAGCGAAAGGGTCAACGGTCATGGTCACATGCCTCCGGGTCAAGATGATACCGCAAGAACCGCCCCAGGTATAAATGAAGCACGTGGTGCTGCCCTCCATCGCTTTGCCAAGAGCAGTAGAGGTGCTATACTTGCCACGTAACTGCTCAGGTGCCGGGCATTTGTAGGCGATTTGCGATCTAGGATGGCTTCGCAGACACGTTTGCAAACCAAATGCCCATGCGCTGGGCGCACAACCGTCAATGAAAGCGCGGCGGGCACGGTCGGAGACCGGCCCGAGCGATTTTCAGGTTAGAATCCAAATGCCCGGCACCTATAGCTGAGTAGTTACAAAAAGACAAGGAGACACGCGTGTGACAGCGCCAACAGAGTACATCCCCGGCGTCTGCAACATCGGACCGGCCGAGATCAAGCAGCGTCAGCAGGCCGGCTGGGCGGCCTTGATCGTCACCGTTGCGCTTTGGCTCTTGCTGATCATCGTCGACGCAGCGGCGCCATGGCGGCTCTTGCTGTTCTTCCCCGCCTCGTTCGCCGCGCTGGGCTTTCTGCAGGCTCGGCTGCGCTTCTGCGCCGGCTTTGGCATGCAAGGCCTGCGCAACTTCGGGCCCCAGGCCGGCAAGACAGACACCGTCGAGCAGGCGGAGTTCCGGCGCAAGGACCGCCAGAAGGCGATCCAAATTGGCCTGTATGCTGCGTTGATCGGCCTGGCGGTCGCAGTTGTTGCTTTTCTGCTGGCATGACGCGTGCCGGCGCCCAACCCAGGTTCAGCTTGACCAAAGAGGAGACCCCATGTCCGACATTATCGACTACAAGATCTTCGGCGACGACCTGCAATTGGTCGAGATCGAGCTGGATCCGGGCGAGACGGTGCGCGCCGAGATCGGCACGATGAACTACATGGAAGACGGCATCGCCATGCAGACCAGCACCGGCGGCGGCTTCATGAAGGGCCTGATGCGCGCGGTGACCGGCGAGAGCTTTTTCATCGCCAACTTCACCAACAGCGGCAAGGCTCGCGCGCGCGTCGCGTTTGCTGCGCCCTATCCCGGCAAGATCATCCCCCTGGACTTGACCGCGCTGGGCGGGTCGTTCATCTGCCAAAAGGACTCCTTCCTCTGCGCCGCCAAGGGAATCGACATCCAGGTGGCGTTCACCAAGAAGATGGGCGCGGGCCTGTTCGGCGGCGAGGGCTTCATCCTGCAGCGGCTGACGGGCGATGGCCTGGCCTTCGTGCACGCCGGCGGGACGATCATCGAGAAGAACCTGGCCGCCGGCGAGACGCTGCGGGTGGACACCGGCTGTCTGGTGGCTTTTGCGACCAGCGTCACCTACGACATCAAGTTCGTCGGCGACGTCAAGAACGCGCTGTTCGGCGGCGAGGGCTTGTTCCTGGCCACGCTGACCGGCCCTGGCAAGGTGTACTTGCAGAGCCTGCCGCTGGCGCGTCTGGCCGACCGCATCATTGCAGCCTCCCGCTATCGCCGCGGCGGCGAGGAGACGCAGGGCGTTGCGGGCATGGGCAGTAAGCTGCTGGGCGACATCATCAGCGGGCGGTAGGGATGCGCAAAGTTGCCAACTTTCTGAAAGTTGGCAACTTTGCGTCAACTTCCGGTTGTGATGGCGCCGGCGCGCTCATAGTTCACGACCACGACGCCCTTGGAGGTGACGGCGCTTTCCGTCACCTGGAACGCCAGCGGGATCGCGCCTTCGCCGAACAGCCGCTTGCCGCGGCCCAGCGTGAGCGGATAGATCATCAGCCAGAACATATCGACCAAATCGTGCTTGAGGAGCGTCTGAAGCAGGTTGCCGCTGCCCCAGACGTGCAAGTCTGGCCCCGGCTGTTGCTTGATCTGGGCGACCTGGGCGGCAACGTCGCCGCTCAAAATCACGGTCGGCTGCCATGCGCCCGACGCCAGGGTGTTCGAGGCCACGTACTTGGTGGCGGCGTTGGCGCCCGGCCACACGTCCTCGTGCTGCGGCCAGTAGGGCGCCCAGATGTCATAGGTCTTGCGGCCCAGCAGCAGGTCGAACGGCAGGTTCATCTGCCGGCGGATTAGCCTTCCCAGGGTCGCGTCGGCATAGGACGCGATCCACCCGCCGAGCGCGAAGCCGCCGCTGGTGTCTTCGTCCGGCCCGCCGGGGGCCTGGATGACGCCGTCGAGGGAGATGTGTTCAAGCACTACAAGTTTTCTCACGGCCGGGTTCCTCCTCGTGTTGCGTCTATCCTCAGCTCACGGCCTTCTTCACAAGGGCAACGATCTTTTCCTCCTCAGCCGGGGTCAACCGGATCAAGGCGAACGAAGCCGCCCACATGTTGCCATCGTCAAGAGCCGCATCAGGCTGGAAGCCGAACGTCGCATACCTGACGCCGAACTTGCTGGCGGCCTGGAAGAAGCAAATCACCTTGCCATCCTTGTTGGCGTAGGCCGGCATCCCGTACCAGGTCTTGGGCATCAGGTCCGGCGCGTTGGCTGTGATCAGCTCGTGCAAGCGAGTTGCCAAGAAGCGATCATTTTCCTGCATCTCGGCGATGGCCGCAAGCACCGCCTTTTCCCCTTCCTCCCGATTCTTGCTCATACGCGCTTCTGCCTTCAACTCTTGTGCGCGCGCCTTCATCGCGGCTCTCTCCTCGGCCGAGAAACCTTCATCTGCCTTCTTGGTGGACTTTTTCGTATCGGTTTTGGTGCTCATGGAAATCTCCTTATCCAAGTGAGGCGCCGTGCACTTGAGTTAGCTCTGTGGGCACCATCGCAGACGACTCAACCGCGCTGCTCGATGGGCACGGAGTTGCGCACTCAGACGCAGCAGGGAGAGTCGACGTTGGGGTAGAGCTTGCGGCTGATAGAGCAATCGTCGTTGAGCGTCTGCCAGCAAGCGCGGCTCGAACTCAGCTTGCAAGGCCGGGTATTGCCGGATACTTGCGTCTACTGTCAGGCTGCGCAGCAGCTCGATCTCGAGTCTTTCGATCTTGGCCCGGCCT
This sequence comes from Anaerolineales bacterium, assembly GCA_034432445.1. Classification (GTDB taxonomy): domain Bacteria; phylum Chloroflexota; class Anaerolineae; order JAAEKA01; family JAAEKA01; genus JANWYQ01. The sequence goes on along the minus strand of DAOUBX010000101.1, from coordinate 20,286 downwards.
CGGCCGACCTGGCGGGAGTCGCTAGTAGTCGGCATCAAACCGCAAAAGTCAGGCGGGTGGCAGGTATTTCTGCCACGGGCAGGCTGAAGAAAAAGGTGCTGCCTACGCCCTCTTCGCTTTCCACCCAGATCGCACCGCCGTGGCTCTGCACCAGATGGCGGGCAATGGCCAGCCCCAGCCCGGTGCCGCCACGGCCGCGTGCCCGGTCGGCCTTGTAGAAGCGCTCGAAAATGCGCAGCAGGTCGCGGGCCGGGATGCCCACGCCCGTGTCGCTCACGGAGATGATGACCACCGGCCAGCGACCGCTGACGCGCGGCAAAGTGGGCCGGCTGGTGGCCGGTATCTGGCTATCTTGGCCCACCTCCGCACGCACGACGATGCGGCCGCCGGACGGTGTGAACTTGATCGCGTTGTGCACGAGGTTGGTCACGACTTGTTGGATGCGCTCCACATCCGCCCAGACGGCGGGTAAGCGCTCGGTAAGCTCCACGGTCAGGGTGAGGCCCTCGCGCTCGGCCTGCTCTTTCAGCCGCTCCACCGGCGGGCGGACGATGTCGGCTACAGTGGCAGGCGCCAGTCTCAGGCTGACCTGTCCCGACTCGATGCGCGACAGCTCCAGCAACTCTTGCACCATTTGCGTCAGGGCATCTAACTCGGTGTCCATGCGGTTGAGAAAGCGCGCAGCAGCCGGTGGGTCATCCAACGCTCCATCGCGCAATGTATCGGTCAGCGCCTTGAGGGAGGCCAGCGGGGTGCGCAGCTCATGGGAGATGTTGCTGACAAAGTCGCGACGTACGGTTTCCAACCGGCGGATGCGCGATAGGTCCTGCATGATCACCAGGTAGCCCTGTCCGCTGACCTCCGCAAAAGGCGCAACGATGACCTGCCAGTAGATGTCACGGCGTTGGATCTCCAACTCACCCGCTTGCATCGCCTGCTGCGCCCGACATTTTTGCCACAGGTCGATGATTTCGTGGTGGCGGACAACTGCGGCAAAAGGGCGGTCCAGGGCCGACGCAACCGCCGTATCCAACATGCGCGCTGCAGCCGGGTTGATGAGCTCCACCTGTCCCGTGGCAGCGGTAATGATCACGCCGTCGGCCATGTTCTCCAGGATCGCCGCCAGCCGGCTGCGCTCCTCGGCGAGCGTGCCCAACTTATCTTGCAGCTCCGTCGCCATTTGATTGAACGCCTGCGTCAACTGGCCCAGCTCGTCCTTGCTCGTGGGTTGTAAGCGGGCGTCGAAATCGCCTTCGGCGATGCGGGAAGCTACAGCAGTGAGACGACGCACCGGTCGGGCCGTGCGATCGGCGATCACCAGCGCCATGCCCATCACCAGCAACGCAATGACCACGCCAGCCATCAGGATCGTGCGCTGTAGGCGGTCGACACTGGTCTGCACCTGGTCAAGCGGCAGGGCAACCCGCGCAACGGCCGCGACTTCAGAGCCGCTTGCAATCGGCGCAGCGACGTACATGGTGGTGGTGTTGGTGGTGCTGCTCAAGCGTGTGCTGCGGCTAATAGCACCGGCCAGCGCCTGGCGCACCTCTGGACGGTCGCCGTGATTCTCCAACTGTTGGCTCGCGCTTGACGACTCTCCCACTGCGGTGCCGTCGCGGCGAACGATGGTGACGCGCGCGCCGGTCAACGCGGCCCAGTGTTGCGCCGCTTCGTCCAGCGCGCCGACCGCTGTCTCAGTAGTCACCTGATTGGCCAGCGCGTCAGCGATCAGCCGCGCCTGCGCCGTTAGCTGGTTCTCGATGGCTGATAGCTGCGCCGCGCGCACCTGGTTGGTGACGATTGCGGTCAGCGCCAGCATCGTCGTCAGGCTAAGAATCACATAGGGGATGGCGATGCGCCAGCGCAGTGAGTGCAGCATGGGTCATCCATCGAAACGGTAACCAACCCCGCGAATCGTGATAATGCGCACCGGCTCTGCCGGGTCTGGTTCGATCTTCTCGCGCAGCCACCGCACGTGGACATCCACGGTGCGGCTGCCCCCCTCGAAGTCCCAGCCCCAAACGCGCTCCAGGATCAAGGTGCGGGAGAGCACGATGCCCTTCTGTCGGGCCAGGAAAAGCAGCAGCTCGTATTCCTTGGGTTTGAGGGGAACGAGCACGCCGTCGCGGCGCACCTCGCGACGGCTGTCGTCGATGACCAGGTCGCCGAAGACCAGTTGCTTGCCGGGGCCGGCCGGCTCTTGCGCTGCGATCTCCTCGCGAATCATGCGCTCGCGACGCAACAGCGCCTTGACGCGCGCCATCAGTTCTCGCATGCTAAACGGCTTGGTCATGTAGTCGTCCGCGCCCACCTCCAGGCCGACGATCTTGTCCACCTCTTCGGCGCGCGCTGTCAGCATCAAAATGGGCACGCTCATCTCCTGGCGCAGGATGCGACACACCTCGAAGCCGTCCAGGCCGGGCAGCATCAGATCCAAGATGATCAGGTCGGGCCGCTTGGTGCGCGCCAGCTCCAGCGCTTTCAGCCCGTCCTGGGCTGTGTGCACCTCGTAACCTTGGCGGTTCAGGTTGTAGGCCAACGTTTCGACCAGCGTTGGCTCATCCTCCACTACCAACACTTTCGTGTTCATGGTCGCTCAAGAACTCCTCCAGGAGCGCGTTCACCCGCGCCGGCTCCTCGTGTTGTACGAAGTGCCCGGCCTCCTCGATGAAGACCAACCTCCCATCGTCGCACAGGTCGATGCTTGGCTGGGCCATCTCGCGACCCAGGGCGATATCGTGTGCGCCCCAGATCATCAGCGTGGGCACAGCGATGCGGCCCAAGCCGGCCAGCTTGCGTTGATAGCGCACGGCAGCCCGGTACCAGTTGACCATGGCGGTGATCGCTCCTGGCTGTGACCAGGCCGCGCGGTAACCTTCGATGTCCTCCGGAGTGAACGTGCCGCGGCGGCTGCTGCCCTTCAGCGCACGGATGGCGTTGGTCCAGCTGCGGCGACGGAGGCTGGCCTCCGGCAGCCAGGGTAGCTGGAAGAAAAAGATGTACCAGCTCTTGCGCATCTGCGCCCAGGAGCGCCACACCGTGCGAAACATCACGGCCAGGTGCGGCACGTTCAGAATAGCCAGCTTGCGCAGGCGCTCTGGGTACTTGCCGGCCACCCACCACGCCACGGCCGCTCCCCAGTCGTGGCCCACGAGGAAAACCTTGTCGTGGCCTGTGGCGTCGATCAGTCCCAGCACATCGCGCGCCAGCTCATCGATGTCGTAAGCGCGCACGCCGGTTGGCTTGTCGCTCAGGTTGTAGCCGCGCTGGTCGGGCGCCCACACGCGGTAACCGGCCGCGGCCAGCGCCGGAATCTGCTTGGCCCAGCCGGCCCAATACTCTGGGAAGCCGTGCAGCAAGATCAGCGGCGGCCCATCGGCCGGGCCAGCCTGAGCTACGTGCAGTGTGATGCCGTTGGTTGGGATCGACGTATGTTGTAAGTCGGTGTTCATGATCAGTCCTGAATTGCGGAAATGGCTGCGCATCGCCAGCGGCAGTATAGCATCATCGCTGTGCGCGGACAAAGCCAGACTGGCCCAGCCTAGGAATTTGCGGCGCGGCCGGCGTTGCAGGTAATATGGACAAAGTCAGACTGGCCCAGTCATTAAGACTGGCCCAGTCTCGAAGACTGGGCCAGCCTAGGAAATTGTTGTCTCTCTGCTCTATCACGCCAGGAGCGCATGCCATGACCACTTCAGCGCCCTCACTCTCCTCTCTCTCCACCCGCAGCAAGGGCCTTGCCCTGGTCGGCGTCGTGGCCGCGCTGCTTTACATGGCCGCCGGTCGCTTGGACGACGCCTACTGGCTGCGCATGATCACCAAGCCGATCCCTGTGCTGATGCTGGCGTTGTGGGTGAGCGGGCTGCGCGTCAAAGGCCGCTACCAACTGGCCATTACAGTCGGCCTGCTGCTGTGCGCGCTGGGCGACATCTTGTTGGAGTTCTCTTCCGCCACCTTTCTGTTCGGGTTGATTGCCTTTTTGCTGGGCCACGTGGCCTACATCGCGGCCTTCTTGCAGGACAGCCGCAAGCTCTACCCCTACCGCGGCGCCGCGGCCTACGGCTACGGCGCGCTGGCCATGGGATTTTTGCTAGCCACAGGCAACCTGGGCAGCATGTTGGTTCCCGTGTACGTCTACGTGATCGTGATCGCCACCATGCTGTGGCGGGCAGCCAGCCGGGTGGGCGCAAAGGACGTGCCCCGCTTTTCGGCGCAGGCGGGTCTGATCGGCGCGCTGCTCTTCGTGTTCAGCGACACCATCCTGGCCTTTCGCCTGTTTGACACCCCCATTCAGCTCGGCGGTGTTGCAGTGATGCTCGCCTATTGGCTGGGGCAGTTGGGCATCGCGTTGTCGGCATGGCGCGCATGAGCGCCGCGCTTACCTCACTGCCAACACCTTGGCGCCGCGGACGCGCCGCGTCTTCAGCTCGACCAGTGCCTGGTTGGCGGCCTCCAGCGGATAAACCTCTACCTCTGGCTTGATAGGAATGGAGGCGGCCAGGGCCAGGAACTCCTGCACATCGCGCCGCGCCACGTTGGCCACGCTTTTGATCTCTTTCTCCAGCCACAGATGGTGCGGGTAGTCCAGCCGCAGCAGCTCATCCTTGTCCACCTCTTCCTTGCGGATGGCGTTGATCACCAGCCGGCCGCCGGGCGCCAGGTTGCGCAGGGCCTGCACCACCGGCTTCCACACCGGCGTGGTGTCGATGATGGCAGCCGGCGGCTGCGGCGCCGTGTCGGCGGTGTCGCCGGCCCAGGCCGCGCCCAGTTCCAGGGCAAAGGCGCGCTCCTCCGGGTTGCGCGCAAACACGTAGATCGGCGAGCGAGGGTAGAGATGTTTTGCCATCAGCAGCACTAGGTGGCCGGAGCCGCCAAAGCCGGTCAGCCCCAGCGGCTGGCCGTCGTGCAGGTTGGCCAGGCGCAGCGAGCGGTAGCCGATGGCCCCGGCGCACAGCAGCGGGGCCGCCTCCACGTCCGTGAATAGGTCGGGAATGCGGTAGACGAACGCAGCGGGCGCAACCATCAGCTCGGCATAGCCGCCGTGCGCGTCGCGACCCGTGGCGCGAAACTGCGGACAGAGGTTTTCGTCGCCTGCCAGGCAGGCCGGGCATTCCCCGCACGCCGAGTAGATCCAGGCCACGCCCACGCGGTCGCCCGCTTGCCAGCGGCCTGCGCCCGGTCCCGCCTCGACCACGCGGCCAACCACCTGATGGCCGAGGATTACCGGCAAAACCGGCGGCGGGGTGCGTCCCTCGATCTCGTCCAGCTCGGTGTGACAGACGCCGCAGGCTGCCACCTGGAGCAACACCTCGCCTGGGCCGGCTGCCGGCGCAGGCAGGTCCGTCAGTTGCAGCGGAGCTGGATTGTCCTTCAAGCTTGTGAGCTGGGTCAACACCATGGCCTTCATGGCCACCTCCTCTAGCTGACAACGACTAACCGGCTGATCACCGCCGCCATCGTGGCGAAAACGCCGGCTGCGAAGAGCACCGCAGCCACAACGTTCTTCACCGGCCGTGGGCGGCCGATCAGCGGCAGGGCAATGCCGGTCAGCAGCAGCGCCGTGATAACGAAGTCGATGAGAGCGCCTTGCGCGACGCCGGTGAGCGCCAGTAACATCCCCAAGAGGGCGCGCAGCACGGTCAGGTAGCGCGCCCAGGAGCGCAGCTGCGCCAGGCCCACGGCCAGCAACAGGTTGATGCTGTTCACCAGCACGAACCAGGCGCTGAACGGCGACCGGGTGTAGATGACCGTGACCGCGTTCAGCGTAATCAGGCCAATGAGCAGGGCCGCAGCGAGACGCCAGGCGGTTTGGCGGGCGTCGATGGCCTGCAATTGCGTAACGCGCTCTTCAAACGTGGGATGGGGACTTGGTTCCATACAACCAACTGTCTAGTCCGAGAGCCTGCCAGCGCCGATCAACGCTGTCAGCCTCGGACCGGCCTCCGCGCCGGCAGCTCCGGTGTGCTGCCCGTTCTCGCCGGTGATCGGTGACCGATAGTCAGTGCACGGTCGCGAGGTAGCCGGCGCGGACGCACTCGGCACGGAAGCGCTCGTAGCGCTCGGCATAGGCGGCGGCGCGGTTGGTTTGGGGCGCGACCGTGGCCTTGACGTGCACCATGGCTTGGGCGGCAGGGATCAGGCCGTCGAAATGGGTGCGGCAGGCCGCCAAGATGGCGGCGCCCATGGCTGCGCCCGGCTCAGCAGGCTGCCACAGCTCTTTTTGCAGCACGTCGGCGCGAATCTGCAGCCACGCTGCGCTGCGTGCGGCCCCTCCGGCCACGCGGATGACATCGCCAACGTTGGCCCCTAGTCTCTGCAGCGTCTTGTAGGCCAGTTTCTCGACATAAGCCACGCCTTCGAGATAGGCGGTGTAAAGCTCGGGCGGGGTGGGGGCGATCGGCGCCTGGTCGTCGACCGGGGAGGCTAGTCGCAGGGTCGGCGCCGACGGTTCGCCGGGCCGCGGCGCCGCAGAGGTGGACTGCAGACCCTGGGAGACGAAGGGCACAAGAAAACCCTCGGCGTCGGGGCGCACGAAGGGGAACCGCTCCCCGCGGCGCGCCAGGGGGTAGGCCACCCAGGCGCCGGGGGATAGCTGCGCAGCTTGGCGGTCGAGCTTCGCAAGGTCGGCCCCAGGAAAGCGCTGTTCTAGGATCTCGCCGCCCACGTTGCTGGCGCCGCCGGGCAGCCAGTAGCCGTCGGGATGGCGGTGCGAGTAGATGCGGCCCAGGGGGTCGCGGATGAGCTGGTCGGTGACGCCTTTCAGCACGAGCGTGGTGCCAAGGGTGCTGTTCCACTCGCCTGGGGCCACGGCGCCGGCAGCAATTTGCGCCGCGCAGCCGTCGGTCATGCCGGCGACAACCAGCGCGCCCGTGGGCAGGCCGGTCTGCTCTGCAGCATCGGGCGTGACGGCGCCGATCACCGTGCCCGGCGTCAGCACGTGCGGCAGCTTGTCTGTCGGCAGACCAAGGTCCGCAGCGATGAAGGCAGGCCAGTCGCCGCGCTCAACGTCGTAGCCGGTTTTGAGCGCGTTGCTGCTGTCCGTGACGCCATAGACGCCGCACAAGCGGCCCACGAGAAAATCGGTCGCGTGGACGGCCCAACGCGCGGCTGCGAGGAGGTCGGGGCGATGACGCGCCAGCCACAGCAGCTTGGCTAGGGCAAACGAAGCGTTGAAGCGGTAGCCCAACCGCTCAGCTAGCTCGGCGCCGGCGGTTTGTACCTCGGCTGCCTCCCGGCCAGCGCGGGCGTCGTTGTACATCAGCGCCGGCAGCAGCGGTTCGCCGCAGCCATCCAGCAGGCACAACGTGCCCGAGGTCGAGGTCACGCTGATGCTGCGAATGCTCTCCGGCCGCACCTGCGCGACGACCTGGCGCAGACAGGCCGTGGCCGCCTGCCACCAGCCGGCCGGTTGCTGTTCGACATGGCCCGGCGGCAGGCCGGCCACGATGGTACCGGGTGGAAAGGGCTGGGCAGCCTGGAGCAGCGTCGGCGGGTGGCGGTTGTCGCCGAACGTGCAGGCGACGACGCGCGCGCCCTGCGTGCCAACATCGAGGCCGAGGAACGTGGGCATCAGCGGCTACGCTCCCTCCCTGGCTGTTTGGCCTGCCCAGCGCGACCTGAGTATAATGAAAGCATCCCAAAACGCCGGAAAGCTAGGGAAGCCCGGTCTGTCGCTCGCCATCGCTTGATCAAGGAGTCGCCAATGAAGTCGCCCATCGTTGTCTTTGTCCTGGTCGTTGTCGCCGCTGTCGGCGTTGGTCTCGTCTTGCGCGTACTCAAGACTCAACGCGCCTGAGTGGCTGCGCAGAAACCCCCGCGCAGGGACGCTTCGCTCGTCGCGCGCCGCAAGATAAGGTGTGGCCGACCTGCTCAGCGTGACATGACGGGAGTTTCTGGAGGGAGGCACAGCCCCTTGCGCGGCGACTGCACCGCCGACCGCCGATCCCGCTCGCTAACGCTTGACCCCGACCAGATAGCGGTGATGCGCCCAGATGGCTTTGATCCGCCAGGGGAGTGGCGCGCGGTCGAGCCAGGCGTAGCGCAGCACGCGCTCGCGCAAGTCTGGCTGCTCGCCAAGGTAGTAGGCCATCGTCGACCATTGCCAGCCCTCGCCGGTGAACTGGTCCTGCAGCTGTTGTGAGCGGATGCCCAGCCTGGTGAGCACCTCGCTGGCAGGCATGACGGTGTCGGGCCATGGAGGAACATCGAGCACGCCCTCATCGACGATTTCCACGCCCTCCCACTGCAGCAGCCGCCGGATCACCGCCATGTTGGTCCAACCCTCGCGCGCGCCGATGCCCTCGAAGAACTCGGTGTCGAGCAGGTATTTGCGCAGGAAGTAGCCGACCTGCCAGGGGTTTGGCATGGCCACGAAAACGACGCGGCGGCTGACGCGCGCCAGCTCCTGCAGCAGCGCCTGGGCGTCAGGCAGGTACCACAGGCCGGCCCACTCCCAGGCCAGGTCGAAGGTGTTATCGGCAAAGGGCAGCCGCCCCCAATCGCGCACCTGAACCAGGCTCACCGGCAGCGCCAGCTCGGCCCAGATGCGCTGCACGCCGTCCAGGCGCGCGGGGGTGTCGTCGGCGAGGGTCACGGCGCAGCCGGCCTGCGCCAGCGCGACGCTGTTGATGCCGCTCACGCCGGCCATGCCGTAGAGGGGGGCCTCTAACACGGACTGGATGTCATACTGCCGACGCAGATCGAGCAGGAAGTCGTTGAGCACGAAGCGCTCGTAGACTAGGCCCAAGCCTTCGTTGTAATCGGTCAGGTAGTGTTGCCAGTCCATGGTTAGCGCCTTCCGAGCAGGTCGAGGGCGATGTGCGCGTAGCTGTTGGCCGCCAGCAAGACATCGGTCAAGCGTACATGTTCATCGACAGCGTGCGCCTGGCGCTCATCTCCGGGTCCAAAGCCGATGGTGGGAATGCCGGCGGTCCCGCGCGTGTAAGCGCCGTCCGTTGAGAAGGGCCAGGTAATCAAGCGCGGCCGGTTACCGATCGTGCGCTCGACAGCCTTGACCACCGTTTTTACGAGGGGCGAGTCGGCAGGCATGAGCCATGGCGGGTAGTACTCCTGCCCTTGGCTCACATAGCCGGTGTAGGTCGTGCGGCTATACTCAGCCACGCGCACCGAGGCCGCAACGTCTTCGCGCTCGATGATCTGGCGGATCTCGCTCAGCACTCGATCGCGCGTTTCGCCAAGGGTGAGCCGGCGATCAACGATCAACTCGCAAAAGTCGGGGACGGTGTTGTGGCTGACAGCATGGCATGTTATGCCGGTGACTGCAATGCTGCCGCGGCCCAGGTCGGGGTCTTGGCCTAGCTGGGACGCCAGTAAGTCGATGCCGAAGATAATTCTGGCCGCCGCATAGAGCGCGTTTTCGCCCAGCTCCGGCGTAGCCGAATGGCAGGCGCGGCCCTGCGTAGTCACACGCAGCTCTAGCCGCCCGCGTTGGCCTACGGCCACTTGCAAGCTCGACGGCTCGCCGAGAACGACAAAGCTGGGCCACAGCCCTCCTTCCTCAACGATGGCGCGCATCGCCATGCCCTCACATGGCTCTTGCTGCACCACGGCTGCCAAGATCAACTCACCCTTGAGGGCGCTGCGATAATCGGCCAGCGCAGCCAGGCTGTAGACCATGGCTGCTAAACCGCCTTTCATGTCGACTGCGCCGCGGCCAAAGAGCAGGCCGCGCTCGGTGTCGACTTCAGCGCCGAAGGGATCATGCTGCCAGCCGCCGGGATCGCCTACTCCAACGGTATCCATGTGGGCGTTGAAGATGAGGCGATGACTGCCGGCTCCGATGCGACCCAGCACATTGCCCACCTTGTCGACAGTGACTTGGTTGAAACCTACGCGTTCCATCTCCTCGGCGAGGCGCTGCGCGATCTGGCCCTCTTGGCCGGAGACGCTGGGGATGCGCACCAAGTCCTTGAGGAAGGCAATGCAGGCGGTTTGGTCTTTGGCGGTGAGTTCGGGCATGGCAACCCAGACCTTTCAGGGCGCTCAGTAGGCGCCACTGCGCATGAGCACGATCGGTATCGTGCGCAGCAGGATGCTCAAGTCGAGCAGCGGCGACCAGTTCTCGATGTAGTAGATGTCGAGCAGGACCATTTCGTCGAAGGGCAGGTCGCTGCGGCCGCTCACCTGCCAGAGGCCGGTCATGCCGGGGGCGGCGTTGAGGCGCATGCGTTGCCACTCGCGATAGCCGGCCACCTCTTCGGGCAGCGCCGGCCGCGGGCCCACCAGGCTCATATCGCCGCGCAGCACGTTCCAGAACTGCGGCAGCTCGTCCAGGCTGGTGCGGCGCAGAAAGCGGCCCACGCGCGTCAAACGGGGATCGTCGCGGATTTTGAACAGGGGGCCGTCGGCTTCGTTCAAATGACGGAGTTTGTCCTTGATGGCTTCCGCATCTTTCACCATCGAGCGAAACTTGTACACGTAGAAGGGACGGCCATTGCGGCCGATGCGCTGTTGGCGAAAGATGGGCGAGCCTGGGCTGTCGATCACAATGGCAATCGCAATGAGCAGAAGCAGCGGAGATAGCACGATCAGTCCCAGGCTGCTGCCCAGGGCATCGACGGCGCGCTTAAACGCCGTGGCCCAGGGGCTCAAGCGGGTGTCGTAGGGGCTGAGCATGGGAATGCCGGCGACGTCCTCCACGGTGACCCGGCTCAAGCTGATCTGGTACATGTCCGGCACCAAGCGTGGCAGCACTTGCGCAGCCATGCACGCTTCCACCAGTTGCATGATCTTGGGCTGCGCCGACGAGGGCAGCGTGATGATGACTTCGTGGACCTGATGGTCCGCAAGAAGGGCGGGCAGGTGGTCGGTGGTGCCCAGGGCGCGAAAACGGCCGATGTTGGTGGTGCTCTTCTCGGGGTCGTCGTCCACAAAACCCACGACTTGGTAGCCCAGCTCCGGGTGCGCAACCAGGTTGCGCATCACTCGCAGGCCGATCTCCCCTGCGCCGACGATCAATACCCGCAGCGCGCCCGCGCCGCGCCGTCGCAGATAGGACAAGACGGCGCGGCGGAGCAAACGGGCTGCGCTAAGCAGCAGGATCATCAGCGCCGTGGCGTAGACGAAGATCAGCCGTGAGTAGACCAGGGGGCGCCAAAAGAAGACGATGAAGACCATGACGACGAAACCTGTCGTTACGCCGTTGATGACGGCGTAGATTTCGTCGACCGCAGTAGCTCCTCGCTTTGGTCGGTAGACCCCCTCGACGAAGAACGCTGCCAGCACGAGAGCTGCCAGCAGAACGGCCATCGGAATGTAGGGGCGAAAGGTCGTGTAATAGGCCGGATCAACGTCGCGGAACCACTGGAGCTGGTAGCGTACCACGTAGGCCAGGCCGAAAGCTACGAACATCAGGATGATGTCCGTGAACATGGTGACGGCGATGATAGTTCGCTGCAGGCGTTGGCTCATGAGTGCGCCTCGCGAGAAGAGGACGACGCTGCAACGGGCGCGTTGGCTGGCAGGTTCAAGGCCCGGCGATAGACCGCTGCGGTCTCCTGGGCTGTGCGTTGCCAGGAAAAGGTGGCGCTGCGCGCCAGCCCGCGCTGCCGTAAGTCCACGGCTAGCGCCTCGTTGGTCAGCAGGCGCACCAATGCATCGGCCAGTTCGGCGACGGAGGCGGGGTCAACCAGCAGCGCAGCATCGCCGGCGACTTCCGGCAGAGAGGAGACGCGCGACGTCACCACGGGCACGCCGCACGCCATGGCCTCCAACACGGGCAGGCCGAACCCCTCCAACAACGACGGGTAGACGAAGACGCTGGCTGCACGATACCACCACGGCAGCATCTCGTCTGGCACATAGCCGGCGAAGCTCACGGCGTCCGCAAGCGTCAGGCGCTCGACCTCGCGAAAGATCTCGTCATAACTCCACCCCTTGCCGCCCACCAATATTAACTTGACCGTCTGCAGATCCTGCGATTGCCGGCGAGCTGCATGGAAGGCTTGAATGAGCCGGACCAGGTTCTTGCGCGGTTCCAGGGTGCCTACGTGCAAGAGATAGCGCTCCGGCAGCCCTTGGCGGCGGCGAAAGGCTGCGACTTGATCCTGTGGCGCGGGGCAGAAGCTGGGATCGACGCCGTTGTACACCACGTCGATGCGCTCGGCCGGCACGCCGAACAACGCCGTCACGTCGCGGCGGGTGGCCTCGGAAACGGCAATCACCCGCCGCGCGCCGCGCGCCGACCGCCGCACTTGGGTGCGCAGATAGAGGCGCTGCAACGCCGGAAAGGCCTGGGGAAAGCGCATGAAGCTCAGGTCGTGGACGGTAACGACGCTAGGACAAGGGCTGATGGCTGGGTTCACGTTGACCGAGCCGTGCAAGAGGTCGAGTCGCGTCCGCTGCGCCACGAGGGGCAAAGCCAGTTGCTCCCAGAGGATGCGACGCAGCGGATGCTGGGTATCCCAGTGAGCGCTTTGGCGTAGCTCCAAGTCAAAGCTTGTGTCCTGGGTAGTAGCCGGCACAAAGGCCGTCAAGTGCAGATCAGGAGCTGCTGCGGGTAAGTGTATCAGCAATTGGCGAATGTAGCCGCTGACGCCTGCGCTGCGGTAGGTCTGGCTGCCGGAAAGCAGTTGCCCGTTGATGCCCACATGGGCGCTCACCGCTTGGGCTGCCGGAGTAGACGCGTTCACGCCCGCCATTATACCACGAAGCTGCTGCGGTGAGTAGCCTGCTCACAGGCGTCTGCGGCTGCCGGGGCCCCACCCAGCCGGTCGAGCTCGTCGCGCCAGGCTCGGCACTTGGCGCTCAATCCCTCGTCCCAGAGTGCGCGGCGTGTCAGCCAACGGGCATGCGCGATCGTGAAATCGGCCGGCCGCACGCCGAACCCAACGCCCGCCTGGGTGATGCGGCCAGCCTGCACCTGCTGATCGCCGGCGTGCGGCACAGCGATCTGTGGCAGGCCATGGCGAAGCGCGGCGTGCGTGGTGCCGACGCCGCCGTGGTGCACGATGGCTGCCAAGCGCGGCAGCGTGGCGGCGAAATCGACCCACTTGCGCACCTCCGCGCCGGCAGGCAGCGCGGCGATCAACGCAGCGTCGGGTGTCACATCTGGTTGTCCGGCGACTACCAAGGGCTGCCCGCCCTCTAAGAACACGGCTTCGGCGGCGATGCGGAAGAAGTCCACATCCTGTGTGAACAGACTGCCAAGGGTGATCAAGACTGTCGGCGGGTCAAGGGGTGGTTGCCGGGAGACGAGAGCAGGGCCGCCGACAAAGCGCGTCTGCGGGGCAATGGTGGGTAGATCAGCGTACCAGCGGCGGGTGAAGAAGTCGAGGTGCAACAGCGGTGAGCGCATCTGGCCGCGGGCGAGGTCCCAATAGCGGCCGGACACTGCTGCTTGGCGACAAAGGTGAGCCACGCGTTGGCCGGCGGGCGTGGCCATCGGCTGTTCCGGATCGGGCAATGCCGGCCGGCCGCATACTGCCAGAGGAACCCCTGTCGCTTCGGCGGCCAGCGCAGCTGCCGCGGCATAGGGTTCTGCTACGATCAGATCGGGCTGCCAGGCGGCGACGAGACGACGCAGCTCCTCGTAGGCGGGCAGCACGCCTTCTGGGCTGAGCCAGGCATCCAGGCCGCGCTGGCGGCGCAAGAGGTCGCGCTCGATGGCCGGCAGTCCCGCAGGCAGCGGCGGTTGGTCACGCCAGCCGGTGGCTGCGAGGGGGACGAAAGAGACGCCGGCCTCGCCTACTGCAGGCTGCACGGCAGGCCCGCTGGCCCAGGTAACGACGTGGCCCCGTTGCGCCAAGGTGGCGGCCGTGTTCAGCATGCCGCCCCAGTCCAGGTGGCCGCGCAAGGGAAGGGAGACGAAAAGAAATCGTGCCATAGGGCGTGCGTGACTCCGCTGCCTGATGGGAGGAGTGCACAGGAGGTTCTCAGGCAGCGCCACCGGCCGGCGCCATCTTCTTGAACCTGTAGCCTGGGCCGGTCCGCTCAGTGCGGCGCTTTCGCTGCACGCACCTGGCCGTAGGCGGCGGTCTGGTCGACGAGCGACTGCCCGGTGGGCTGTGGTGAGAGCGCGCGTCGTGCAGAAATGACCTGGTTGTAAAGGGTGGTGATCTGCTGGGCGATGGCGGGCCAGCCGAATCGCTGCGCCATGTCCCGGCTGTTGGCGCTCAGCTGCCAGCGCAGCGCGTCGTTCTTGAGCAACTTGGTGATGGCGGCGGCCAGCGCCGTGTGGTCCCCCACCGGCACGTGTAACCCGGTGCGGCCGTGCACGACGCTGAAGCGCAAGCCGCCCACGCGGCTGGCAATCACCGGCGTTCCACAGGCCATTGCTTCCAGCGCCACCATGCCAAAGCTTTCGTAGTGGCTGGGCATGACGACCACTTCGGCCGCCGAATAGTAGTACGGGAGGGCGTCCTGATCGCGCTTGCCCAGAAAGGTAACGAGACCTTCGATGCCCAGCTCGGAGCGCAATTGGTGCAGGCGGGCCATTTCGGCCGTCATCTGCTCCATGGGCACGGCCGCGTCGCCGCCTACGATGGCCACCGTCAGCCCCTCGCAGCCGCCGCACTCGTCGGCCACTAACTTCATGGCGCGCAGCAGGGTGTCGATGCCCTTGAGCGGCTCGATGCGACCCACGAAGAGCACCATACGCTTCTCCGGCGGCACGCCGATGAAGGCTTTGGCTTCCAGCGGGTCGATAGGGCGAAAACGCGCCAGATCAACGCCAGGTGGGATCACGTCGATCTTGTGCGCATCGGCCTTGTAAAGCCAGACCATCTGCGCCTTGTCCAGCGGGCTGCCGGCAACAATGCGGTCGGCGAAACCCATGATGGCAGCCTCGCTGTCGATGCGCAGCGGCGGCGCGAACTCATGCGGCGCCTGGGCAACCTGGTTCTTCATGTGGCCAAGCGTGTGGAACATCTGCACGATCGGCGTCCCGCCCCAAGCTGCGCTCAAATCGCGCGCGGCCAAGCCGGAGAGCCAGTAGTGGCTGTGGATTACATCGTAGCGCCGGCCATAGCCGGCCGCAATTTGCTGCACCTGGCTCACGAACTGCGGCAGGTTGGCGAAGATCTCTTCTTTGCTCACCGGGGCTTCGGGCCCGGCCGGCACGTGAAAGACGCGAGCCTTGGCGCCCAGCTCATGGCTGACGCGCGGCGCGCAGATGTCCTGCGAGCGGGTGAAGATGTCCACGGTGTGACCCTGTTGCTCCAGCTCCCGGCTCAGGTCGCGCACATAGACGTTCATGCCGCCTGTTTCTTTGCCGCCCAGCAGCGCCAGGGGACAGGTGTGGACGCTTAGCATACAGATGTTGAGAGGACGTGTGGTAAGGGACATGGGCAGGACAGGTAGAACAGCGTGACAACGGGTGTGTTTCACACGGAGGGCAAACCCCTCAGGTCTCTCGACGCGTGACGGTCACGAGTCGTTGGCCCAAAAGCCGAAGGGTTGCGCACCCCAAAACCGAAATGCACGCCATGACAGCGGCGGTTAGGGACGGCGAATGACCGTGCGATAAACGAGGGTATCCTGCGCGCCGAAGCGATACTTGTACACCTCGTCTCCCTGCAGGAAGTCGAACAGACGCAGGCCCCGGCGGATGGCGTCTTGGATCACGCAGCTGGTCAGGACGATGCCGGGGCTGAGCTCGGCATAGGCATGAGGCTTGTAGCCGGAGTTGTAGATCAGCATGCGCTCTTTGTACACAAAGCTCAGCATAGCCGCCGCCCGGTCGCCGTTGATCTCCAAAAAGCTTAGGTGGAGCCAGCCGGCGTCGTGCATCACCTGAGCGATAGCGATGAAGAACGTCTGCATCTCAGGCGTCATGAAGCTGTGCTTCTCCGCGGTGCTGGCGCGATGCAGCTCGATGAAGGCTGCGGTTTCCGCGGCCAGATCGGCGCGCGCATCGACCAGACGCCATTGGAACTGCGCCTCGCGCTCGATCTTGCGCAGCTTGCGCCGCACCTCGTGGCGCTGCTTCTTGTTCACACGCTCTTCCAAATAGGTTTCCCAGTCCCCGGGCAGCTCTACGACAGGACACACGTCTTCGACGCTGGTCACGCAAGGCATGCCCGCAGCGGCGGCAATCTCCGGGAGACGCCGGTGCGTCAGCGAACCTTGCGGCACGTTGCAGAGTGTGACACTGTCCCACGCCGGCGCATCAGCACTGACCAGCCAGTCCACGAACGCCTGGTACGCAACATCCTCGTAACCGGCAGCCACAATGAGGTCCAGGTAGTCGGAGACATCGATGCAGCCCACCAGGCTGAAGTGGCGTTGGCCCTCGGCATCGGTGGTCAAATACAGGGGCGCAATGGCGACCAACTCGCCGTCCTGACGCCACGTCACCAGCCACAGCTCGCCTTCGCCCAGATAGCGCCACCAGGCGGTCTGCCATTCCCAGGTCAAGAACAAGTTGTCTGACCGGCTGCGCGCCAACAGTTGGTTCCATTGATCGTGCAGCGCGGTAAAGCCGTTTGCATCGCGGTAGATTGAGCGCTCCAAGCAGAGCCTCCTTGCAAGTGCTGAGTGTCTTCCAACTGACACAGCAAGAGGTGCGTGGCGTACCACCGCACCTCTTACTCTACTGTATCTTGGCAGCAAACGCAACGCGCGGCTGTGGGCTGGCACACGTTGTCAGACAAGGTCGCGCTGCCAGACGGGGCGTCTTTCAAGTCGAGGAGCGCCTTGTCAACAAGTTGATCAGCAGAGCCACCGATACGATGACGATGATGCCAACGAGACAGAGCACGGCCCACGGCCCCAGGTTTTGGGCGATCTCCTGGAGGGGGGTCCGCGCACCTCGCGTCTCTGGGGTCGCCGTTGGTTGGACAACAGGCGGCGTTAGCTCGGGCGCGCGCGCCGGCACAACGCCCTCGATGCTCACCTCGACGGTCGGCCCCGGCGCAACAAAGCTGCTGCCCATGGGCACGATCGGTGTCACTCCTGGCGGTATGGGCAGCGCTGTGGGCCAGGGGGGGGGCAGAGGGGATGGCCAGGGCTGAGGTTGGCAGGTCAACAACGACACGTCATCCAGAAACATGGCCGTGCTTTTGCCGTTGCCGCTGTTGCGGGCGTTGAAGTACACGGCGACCGTCTGGCCGCGATAGGCGGTCAGATCGAACTGCAACGGTTTCCACGTGCGATCGTTCTCGGTCACCCGCCAGAGCACCTGGATGGTTTCGTTGTTCCAGGGGTTGAGCAGGATCAGCTCCTGACGATCGAAGCCGCCGGCTGGGTCATCGGACATGGGGTAATACCAGAAGCTGAGCGCAGCCGTGCTGGCGTCGCCGGGGATGGCAACCACCTGCGCGATGGAGGAGTAGGTGTCGGCGTCGACTTGCGGCGGCGGGAAGCCCATTTGGATGCTGCGCAGGCCGCTCTTGACGGGGTTCGGCGCGCCGGCGTACACGGGTGGCCGCGCGGTGCCCCCAAAAGTCCAGCCGCCGTCCCACTCAAAGCCGCCGTTGACAATCTGTTCCTGGCACAAGCCGGGCGGCACAACAGTCGGCATGGGCAAGATCGGCGTCCACGTGGGGGTGGGTCCGCCGGTTAGCACCACTGTGACCTTGCCGTTGCCGCCGCTGCTTTCAATGTCAGCCCACTTGCGCGTGGCCCCGCCGTCGCCCGAGCACCAGGCGGTGTACTCGTATAGCCCGGCCGGCAGCGGGCCCATGTTGACGCCGTAGCGATCGAAGCCGGCGAAGTCGCCCACGAAGGCCATTGGAAAGTCGGTGATGTTGCTCCAGGGGCCGCCAAAACTCGCCACTTGGCCGTAGTGTAGCCAGCACTGAATGCCCGGCCCTTGTCCTGGCGCAGGGGTGATGCCCGCCGCAAAGACATCCACGGTCACGAACAGCGCGCCCAGCGTGTTGATAGTCTGTGGGTTGTTGCCGCTGGGGTTCAGATTGGTGGGTTGGTCGATAATGACGCCGGGGCTTGGCAGGGTGGGAGTCGGCGTCGGCATGGGGATACTGGTAGCAGTTGGCGTCGGCGTGGCAGCGAGGATCACGGTCACCTTGCCGTTGCCGCCCGTTGCGCCGATGTCAGCCCAGAGCGGCGTGACGCCGCCGTCGCCGGAACACCAGGCTGTGTATTCGTAGAGACCCGCCGCCAGTGGGCCGAGCGTGACGCCGTAGCGGTCGTTGTTGCCCACGTCACCGGTGTAGGTCATAGGCAGGTCGAAGATGCCGGACCAAGACCCGCCGAAGTTGGGCACCGGGCCGTAGTGCAGCCAGCATTGGATGCCCGCGCCCTGGCCCAACGCATTGGTCACCCCGGGAGCGTAGACTTCCACCGCAATCGGCAAACCGGCCAGGGTAGTGATGGTTTGGGGGGTGTTGCCATTTGGCGTGAGATTGCCTACCCAATTGATTGCAACTGCACGGCCGGGCGCCGCATACGCCACCAACGTGCCGACTAGAGCTTCCCCCAGCAGCACGGTCAACAACAAGAGACGAGACAAAGGTCCCAACGGTCGTATCATGATCGCTCCACTTCACGGTCGGCGCTGGCAGTGCCGCACGGTCATGCGCAGAGCCCGGTGCTGGGCGGGCCGGCAGCGTGGCTGCTGCGCTATTGCTACAGCGCTATTGTACCATAGGGCATGCAACATAATCAATCTCACCTTGTGGAGTTTTGCCCTGAATGTGGACAGATTTGACTTCTCCTTCCAGTTCGTCTATAATCTGGCCCTGATAGGTATTGGCGCCCCTGTGTGCTTGTTCAACAGGGGCGCCATGTAATGTCCGTGGAGTTTGCAACGACGGCTGTCGCGCAGGCTCCGTTAGCCTTACGAGGCATGAGCAATCACCGACAAGGGGGTTGCAATTAGCAGCAAAACACATCGAATAAACGAACGTATCAAATCGCCCGAGCTTCGGGTGATCGGCGAAGACGGCAAGCAGCTTGGCGTCATGACACGCGCCGAAGCGCTGGCTTTGGCGCGTCAGCAGAATGTTGACCTGGTGGAAGTTGCTCCACAGGCCAACCCGCCTGTTTGCCGCCTGATGGACTTCGGCAAGTTCCAGTACGAGCGGGCCAAGCGCGAGCGCGAGGCGCGCAAAGCGCAGAAGCAAATCGACGTCAAAGAGATCCGTCTGCGGCCCAAGACCGGCGAGCACGATATTGCTGTCGGCTTGCGACGCGCCCGCAAGTTTCTGGAAGATGGCTCTAAGGTCAAGGTGCGTGTTCGCTTCCGCGGGCGCGAGATCACCCACCCTGAGGTTGCCATTGAGTTGCTGGACAGAGTAGCCCAGGATCTGGGAGATGTGGCCGAAGTGGAGAAGAGCGCCGGCCTCGAAGGGCGCAGTCTGCTCATGATCTTGGCTCCGAAAGGGTCGGCAGCGAAGGCGGCCAGCGCGTCTGACGAACAACGCGCGGAGAGCTAGTCTTTTGTCGCTTGCGGCTCTTTGCCGTGGGGCTGTGGCTGGCGTAACAACCGGTGGCCTTACGCTGCGCTCACCGCTGTCTGGTGCTGGCGGCAGCCGGACAGTGCGCCTGTGCAACCAGGCGAAGCTCGTCGATCTCGGCCTGGCCTTGCCGCAAGTGTCGAGAAGTTCAGACTTCGGCAGTGACCGACGCTGGCAAGCAGAACGGTTACTGCCGCAGTTTTTGCTCTAGTTAGGAGAACTGATTGTGCCTAAGATCAAAACTCATCAATCGACAGCCAAGCGTTTCCGCTATTCCGGCTCCGGCAAGCTGATGCGCATGCGTCAGGGCAAGGGGCACTTGCGGCGCAAGAAATCGCGCGCCGTCAAGTCGACCTACGACAGCGCCCACGTGATGCCTGAGACCGCGGCCCGCCGGCGCATCAAACGGCTGGCGCCCTACATCTAGACTGAAACGTAAGCAACAAGGCAGGTAAAGAATGACCAGAGTAAAACGTGGTGTGACGGCGCGTGCGCGCCACCGCAAAGTTCTGCGCTTGACCAAAGGCCAGAAAGGATCGAAGCATCTGTTGTTCCGCCGTGCCAACGAGGCGATGTTGAAGTCGTTGTGGTATGCCCACCGTGATCGGCGCAACCGCAAGCGCGATTTCCGCCGTCTGTGGATCGCACGCATCAACGCAGCCGCGCGGCAGAACGGCATCAGCTACAGCCGTTTGATGTACGGCCTCAAGCAGGCTAACGTGGTCTTGGACCGCAAGGTGCTGGCCGACATCGCCGTTCGTGATGCAGCGACCTTCGCCCAAATCAGCGCCGTGGCCCAGCAGGCTTTGGCTTGATTTCTTGTAACTATTCAGGTGCCGGGCACTTGCGACCGGTTTACAGCTTGAGCCGGCTCTGCAGACGCCCTGGCCAGCGCAGCCTTAAGTGCCCG
>DAOUBX010000100.1:0-6393 GCA_034432445.1 Anaerolineales bacterium | reverse complement strand
TCCCAAGGGTCGGGCTGTTCGCCCGTTAAAGCGGTACGCGAGCTGGGTTCAGACCGTCGTGAGACAGGTCGGTCTCTATCCGCTGTGGGCGCAGGGGATTTGAGGGGAGCTGCCCCTAGTACGAGAGGACCGGGGTGGACAGACCTCTGGTGTGCCAGTTGTCGTGCCAACGGCATTGCTGGGTAGCTAAGTCTGGCAAGGATAACCGCTGAAAGCATCTAAGCGGGAAGCCTGCCCCAAGATTAGATCCCCCACCTCCTTGTGAGGGTAAGCGCGCAGGAAGACTACCTGCTTGATAGGCGGGACGTGTACGCACAGTAATGTGTTAAGCGAACCCGTACTAATGCGCGAGGGCTTTCCACGTGAGATGGTAGAACTTGAACCATGCATTCTATTCGGTTGTTAGGGCATCAGCCCCCTTTTCATCGCGAATAAGCTCTGTTGGTGACGTTAGCGGAGGGGGTACACCCAGCCCCATCCCGAACCTGGCAGTTAAGCCCTCCAGCGCCGATGGTAGTTGGGACGGAGGTCCCTGCGAGAGTAGGTCGTCGCCAACGGAGCTTGTTTTATTTTCCCGGCTGGGCTGTTGCGGTTGTTTGCAGTTTGCGTTTCACTGTGCTAGAATTTTGGCAGAAATGTTCTTTCCCTGGCTTTGAGTTTCCATGAGCGAGCCTGCCAGTCCCTATTGCGAAACCATTCTGCGAGCACCGCTGGCCTTGCTTGTCATGCCGACGAATGTGGTGTTTTGCCAGGATATTTCCGGCCCCGTGCTGTGAGATAGCCTGGCGTTTTTTGTTTGGCATGTTCGCCTGAACTTCATCATGACTCCTCACAGAGCCTGATTTGAGCATAAGGTGACTTCTCTATGGACGTACACGCTGTCATCCTTGCGGCGGGAGAAAGTACGCGCATGCGATCCGAGCAGCCCAAGGTCTTGCATGAGCTTGCCGGCCGACCTTTGATCGAGTATAGCGTCATCTTGGCTGAGGCATTGACCGGACAGGCGCCCTGGGTGGTGGTGGGGCGCCATGCCGAACGCGTGAAAGCTTTACTCGGAGAACGCGTTCACTACATAGAACAGCACCAGCGGTTAGGCACTGGCCATGCTCTTCTGCAAGCGCGTTCGGCTCTTGTGGATCAACCGGGCGCTGTGCTAGTTTTCTATGGCGATATGCCGCTCTTAACGCTTGCATCGATGCAGCAGTTGCTGACGCTGCACCGCGACAGCAGCGCAGTGCTCTCTATGCTGACCTTCGAGGGCAGCCAACCGCGAGGGTTTGGACGCATCCTGCGCAATCAGGCAGGCCATGTGGTGGCGATCGTCGAAGAAGCCGATTGCACACCAGAGCAATTGGCGCTCAAAGAGCTTAATCCTGGTCTCTATTGTTTTGACTCTGCCTGGCTGTGGCAGAATATCGAGCGTATTCCGCTCAGCCCTAAGGGCGAGTACTATTTGACCGATCTGGTTGGGATTGCCGTGGCTCAAGGCCAACGTGTGGCAACCCACCGCGTTGCCGATGAAACTGAGATGCTCGGGATCAACACGCGGGTGCATCTGGCGGAGGCGGAGGCAGTGATCCGAAAACGCATCAATCAGCGTTGGATGGAGGCCGGAGTCACTTTGATTGATCCGCTGACAACGTATATCGATGACACGGTTACCATAGGCATGGACACCGTGATCCACCCGGCAACCCATTTGCGAGGTCAGACGCGCATCGGGAGTGCATGTGTTGTTGGCCCAAACTGTTACATTGCCGACACGTTCATGGGCAACGGCTGCAGTGTGTGTTACTCGGTTCTGGAACAAGCGCAGCTGGAAGACCATGTTGACGTTGGGCCCTTTGCTCATCTGCGCAAAGGCGCTCATCTCGCCACCGGGGTGCACATGGGCAATTTTGGCGAGGTGAAGAATTCTTATCTAGGGCCGGGGACGAAGATGGGGCATTTCAGCTATGTGGGTGACGCGATCCTAGGCCGAAACGTCAATGTTGGCGCCGGCACAGTGACGTGTAATTTCGACGGTGAGCGCAAGCATCAGACTGTTGTCGGTGATGATGTCTTCATCGGCAGCGATACCATGCTGGTGGCGCCGATTACGCTCGGACCAGGCGCGCGCACAGGAGCCGGCTCTGTGGTAACGCATGACGTTCCACCGGGTGCGCTGGTGGTTGGTGTGCCTGCACGGACTCGAACAGCGCAAGGGGAGGCGTAAGCAACGTTTTGACAACGGGTATGATAGCAATTGTCTTAAGCCTCACTTTGACCGCCTTGCTCGGCGCCTTTGTAGCGGTAGGCGAGGCTGTCCTGGTGACGTTGAACCGTTCCGACGCACGTCGCTGGTTGGGCGGTGGTGCAACGCGCGCCAGATCAGCCCGCGTTTGGTTTGACAGCCCACAGCGCCTCCTGGCCGCACTGATGATCCTGCGCGCCGGAGCGTATGTGGCCGCCGGTGGTTGTGCCGCTATGCTGGCGGCGCAGTGGCGGGGAGATCGATTATTGGTAGCGCTGGCTGTAGCGCTGCTGTTTGTCTTCTTGCTTTTGCTAACCGTTCAGGTGACGGCACGCGCCTTAGCTATGCGACACCTTGAGACTACCGCTGCGCATCTGGGCCCCTGGGTGCGCTATGCGGCGGTGGTGCTCTCGCCGTTCATCCGACTCTTGAGCGCGTTGGAGCATGCAGTCCTGGGAGGCGCGCAAACAGCTACTCTCGATGATGTTCTCGTAGGTGACGAGGGACTTCAGCTGCTGTTGCAAACCGGCGAAGAGCCGGGGATCATCGAGGTGGACGAAAAGGAGATGATCGCCGGCATTATCGAGTTAGGCGAAACGGTGGTCCGTGAGGTGATGGTGCCCCGCATCGACGTCGTAGCAGTTCCGGAGACAATTGCCCTCCCAGATGCGCTTGATCTGATCATCACAGCCGGACACTCGCGCATACCCGTGTATCGTGGAACGATCGACAATGTCCAAGGAGTTCTGTATGCCAAGGACTTGTTGCGTCCTTACCGAGAAGGGCGTTTTGACGTTCCGATCAAGGAGTTGTTGCGTCCGGCCTATTTCGTGCCCGAGTCCAAGAAGATCGACGAGCTCCTGCGTGAGCTGCAGCAGTCTAAGGTTCACATGGCGATTGTGGTGGATGAATACGGCGGAACCGCCGGCGTTGTGACTATTGAGGATCTGCTAGAAGAGATCGTCGGCGACATCCAGGACGAGTACGACAGTGAAGACCCCATGGTGACGCGCACGACAGAGAACGAGTATTCCTTCGATGCTCGCATCAGTCTCGATGAGGTCAGCAAGTTGGTGGGGGTGGACCTGCCGACAGAAGAGAGCGACACCTTGGGCGGGTTCATCTTCAGCCAGCTTGGCCGGGTCCCCACTGCCGGCAGCCAGGTCGTTTTTGGCCCATTGACTTTCGAGGTGCAGTCGATCAGCGGTCGTCGCATCCAGAAAGTACGGGTGGTGCGCCAGCCGGAGCTTGTCAGCGCACCAGAAGAAATCGACGCGGACATGAGGAAGCCTTTGTCCGTTTTCTCCTCGATGTTCTAGAACTAGAAAGCGAGCGCCCCTGTGCCTGAACCATCATCTGT
The DNA here is from genome assembly GCA_034432445.1 of Anaerolineales bacterium. Classification (GTDB taxonomy): domain Bacteria; phylum Chloroflexota; class Anaerolineae; order JAAEKA01; family JAAEKA01; genus JANWYQ01. The sequence goes on along the minus strand of DAOUBX010000100.1, from coordinate 2,800 downwards.
GATTGCGTTGATTGACCTAGCGCTAGAGGCGCGCGCCCGGGCCTACATTCCCTATTCCCGCTTTGCTGTTGGCGCCGCTCTGCTCACCAAGTCCGGCAAGGTCTACACCGGATGCAACATCGAGAACGCCTCTTACGGCTTGACGGTGTGCGCCGAACGGGTGGCGATCTGGAAAGCTGTTTCGGAGGGAGAGACAGAATTTGCGGCCCTGGCCGTGGTGACGGCGGACGGCGTCAGCCCCTGCGGCGCCTGCCGGCAGGTGATGGCCGAGTTTGCGCCGGAGATGTCCGTGTTGATTGCCGACCCACAGGGCGTGCGTTGGACAGCCACTCCATTGGAGCTGTTGCCGGGCGCCTTTTTGCCCCTGGATCTTGTCCGCGGCAGCTAGGCCAGCCTCTTGGTGCTTCTGTGCTGCCCCCAACGGTGGAGTTCTGGGCGTCTTGGCTCTTGCTGTGAGATGGTGCATGGCGTCTTCACTGCGCCTGGTCTGGCCGGCCACCATCGAGCCAAGCATCGATGCCAAGGCTACCTTGGGGCGTGATTTGTGCGCATGACCACCCTCGCTGAACACCGCCAACGCCTCTACCGCACGGATGCCATCGTGCTCAAGCGTCGCGACTATGGCGAAGCCGACCGCCTGCTCACGGTGTTCACGCCGGACCGCGGCAAGCTGGTGTTGCTGGCCAAGGGGGTGCGCAAGACGCTGAGCCGCAAGGCCGGCCACGTGGAGTTGTTCACCCTCAGCACGCTGCTGATCGCCAAGGGCCGCACCTGGGACCTGGTGACGCAGGCCGAGACCATCGAGCCGTACCTGCCGCTGCGGGAAAGCCTGCTGCGCACCAGCTACGCCTACTACGTGGTCGAGCTGCTAGATGGCTTCACGCAGGAACACGACGCGCACCCACCCATGTTCGGCCTGCTGCGTGAAACCCTGGGACGCCTGGCAACATCCAACGAACAGGCGCTACCCTTGGTGGCCCGGTTCTATGATCTGCGTTTGCTAGCGCTAGCCGGCTATCAGCCGCAGTTGTTCACCTGTGTGGCCTGCCAGGCCCCGCTGGAGCCGGTGACCAACTACTTCAGCATCGTCGACGGCGGCGTGCTATGCCCGAAGCACGGCGAAGGCCGCGTTGACGCCGAGCCGCTGCCGCTGCCGCTGTTCAAGGCGCTGCGTTTCATCCAGACCCGCGAGTGGGAGCCGGTGGCGCAGCTCAACCTGAGCGCCGGCCTGCACGCCGAGCTGGAGCGGCTGTTGTACGGCTACATCGTCTACCAACTGGAGCGCAACGTGCGCGCGGCAGCGTTTCTGCGCACGATCCGGGAGCAGGTGCAGAGCGTGACTCGTAATACGTAGCTCTCCACAGCCCGGTGAATGGAATTCACCACCGGACAACACGAAGCGGCCACAGCCGCTGGAAAGACTCTCTGCTAGGCCCTGCGGGGCCTTCGTGTTGTCAGACAGGGATTTCGAATCCCTGGAGCCGTTGTGTGACGTGGTTGAGATGAAAACAGTCCGATTGGTAAGCGTAACGATTTTGGTGATTGCCTTGCTGGCAGCCTGCGCGAGCCCGGTTCAGCAAGGTGGAAGCACGGCCGCGTTTGACGAGACGGCGCCTAGCGACAGCCTGCTGCTGCTGGAGGCCATCGACCCCGACCGGGTCGTGCTGCCGGGCACGGAGGAAGTATTCGACTTCAAGATGGTCAATGCCACGGGGCAGCCCCTGTCTGTTGTGGTTGCGTTGGAGCACGTCGACGGCCAGCGCTGGCGCACCTCCCTGTGTGTCGACAAGCAATGCCTGCTGGGCGACGGCAGCGAGCCGTCGGTGACCGATCCGGTCACCCTGCCGCCCTACTTGGAACAGGCTTTCAAGGCGCAGGTCTTCGTCGATGCGGCGGCCCGAGCGGGGCAGCAGGCCGCGCTGACCCTGAGCGTGGAGCCGTTGGCCGATGCAGCCATGCCCAGAAGCGTGACTCTTACAGCGCGGGTGGGCCAGCCTTAGATGGGCTAAGGCGCGATCCATGCGCCGCATCGGCCTGTCGGTGTGAAAAGTCCGGTTACTACGAAAAAGGCGTGACCCGTCATAGGTCACGCCTTTTTGTGTCCGGTATCGCCGTTGTTGTGGCTGGGCTAGTCCACCAGCTCGCAGGCCGTCACCTGGGCGTCGATGAACTCCTCGCCCAAGGCCCAGGCCACCGAGGTGCGGTGGTGGCCGTCGCGCACGGCGTAGGCGTCGCCGATCTTGATCAGCTCCACCGTTGGCGGAGCATGGTGCGGACCCGCCGTAGCGGGACTTTGACGCAGAGCACGTTTCCGGGTAAGATGTCGGTGCATGACTGATTTGGTTGTTATGACCGACAATCTAGCCACGATCTCCATGACTGAGATCGGTCGGTCGATCGGCTCTCTACCGATGCGTGCAGTTGACGTCGCTCTGAGACACACCCTGGTTCTCTAGCCCGCCATCACAGGAGATCATGAATGGCCTTGCAGCGCCCACCCGTTGCACTGACATCACATGGCTCGGGTACCGGGCCGCAGACGCCGATGCCCCACCGGGCGGCGTCCTGCGGCCACGATGCACACGCGCACACCCAGGGCCATTTGTTCCAGCGGGCGACTTTCCTGCCCGCGCTGGCTGCCTGACATCGTCCGGGCAGCGCGGCAACGACCATTGCTAGCCGGCCCTCAGGCCGGCTTTTGAGTCTATGCTACGAGAGGTGCCCGGCACTGCCGCAGTGCCCGGCACCGAAATACGATGATTTTACAAGTCAACCCAACGTCCCCCCACCATTCAAGAGA
>DAOUBX010000099.1:0-26159 GCA_034432445.1 Anaerolineales bacterium | reverse complement strand
GCTTCACGCGACTGTTTGACCTCTTCCTTCTGCTCCTGCTTCTGCTGGCGGCCTGATTTCAGATAAGCACCCTGATCGCTGCGATGCTCGGCGCCCTGAGCCTGTTGCGCCTGTTTGGCCGCCAAGAACTTCTGCTGTTCTGGGGTGAGTTCTTCACCGCCACTGGTGGGTTTGGACTCAGCCATAGGATGGAAGAAACCTCCTGGTCACGCCTGAGGTTGCCGCGAATGCCAAATGAGGCTGGGAGCCGTACCTTCGCCGGAGCCAAAAAAGAAAATCTAGCTGGCATGGGACCACAAGGCGCTGAGTGTTCGGCCAGACGGAGATCTGGCACCATATTCGGGGTTGGGAAAGGCAGCACGATTATATCATGCGCAGACGGCGCTTGTCAAAACCGTCACAGACAGGACTAATCTTCTGACGCAACGCGTTGACGCATGGTTTTGATCTGGCTGCGACGGTGTTTGCCGGCCAAACGCCGCTCACGGGCTGCTGCACTCGGGCGCGTGGGGCGACGTGGTTTGGCGGGCTTGAGGGCTGCGGCCAGCAGCCTTTGAAAACGCTGTGTCACCTCGGCGCGGTTCTCGGCCTGACTGCGCCCCATCTGCGAAGTCAGATGCAAGACCCCCTGGCTGTCCACGCGGCCGGCCAACCGCATCAGGACGCGCTGTCGCTGTTCATCGGTGAGGCTCGGTGAATGGGCCACGTCGAACAAGAGCTCCACCTTCGTTTCGGTGCGCTGAACATGCTGGCCGCCCGGCCCGCTGCTGCGCGCGTAGCGGAAGTCTAGCTCGCTGAGTGGAATCGCTGTGGTCGCGTCGATAGTCAGCAATGCTTCGGTCATAAGGCATGGGGCGGCGCAGCAGCCGGCGGTTACGGCTGTGGCGCCGTGATCGTCAATGTAGCGGTGATTGTTGCTGTGACAGGCGGCAGCGCGGGCACCAGCGGCGGCGGCTGAACGCGCTCGATGCGCACCGATCGGCGGTGCTCGTAGTAGTCGGGGCAAGGTGGGTCTACCTCTTGCACCTGGCGATTGCGAAACACCGACACGGTGTACACCATGCCCTGGTGGGCCAGTTGGCCATCGTCGCCCGGATAGAGCGTCAACTCGTCGTCGCCCCAGCGGATCACCAACGGCAGCACCTGGCGGCTCTGCACACAGGCGTTCTGCGGCGCCGCCACCGGCGAGCAGTCACCCATGCCATCGCTCAAGTGCAGGTCTAGTGGGTCGTCCTCTAGGCTCACATCGGTGGCCCCCAGGAAGAGCAACCCCAGGTCGTCGAAGATCTGCAACTCGTAGCTCTGGTAGTTTTCCAACACGGCGCGGCCGGGCAGGGCGAGCGGCAGCCAGCGCTCGAGCCCCGGCGCGTTGGTCACGGTAATCGGTTGACCCGGTTCCGGCGGCTCGCCGGCGCGCGGGTAAGCCCAGGCAACCAGGCGATAGGTTTGGCCCACGATCAGCGGCGGGGGATCGCCCTGGTAATCCAAAGCCACGGTGACGCCCTCAGCGCGCTCGCTGAGAACAAAAGCCCGATGTGGCAGCCGGGCGAACTCATCGATGACGCCGCTGACAACCGCATTGAACTCGATCACTTGCCGCTGTTGATAGGCTGTCATCAGGTCCGAAGTGGGCGGGTCGATCGGCCACAGCAGCCAAGTCGGCGCGGTGCCATCACCGCGGCAGTGGTCTGGCTGTCCTACAGGCGCCACGACCTCGGTTGTCGCCGCGACCGGTGCGTTGGCCGGCGTTGTGCACGCGGCTAAAGATATGCCAAGCAGGAGGAGCAAGAGTCGTAAGCGCATGGCCAGCTATCTCGCACTAGGAGTTCCGCTGTTTGTTGGTCGAGCAGGGCCGCTGAGTTTCGATGCGCCAGATGTGCCCGTGTGCGAAGCCTCGCTTGACCGGCTACTCAACCCATCGGCCTGTAGCGAGACCTCAACGGCATAACTCCTAGATGGTAAACCACGTTCAGAGTGACTGCATCGATGCCACTCTCATTGTACTGCAAAGCGAAGGGCGCAGCAAGCGGCCGGGTAACTCTTCCGGTGCGGGGCGCTTGCGACCGGTTTGCAGCATAGGTCGGCTCTCCCTGATAAACGCCGACTCAAATGTCCGGCACCTATGGCTGAATAGTTGTGCGGCCAGAAACCCCGCTAGTGCTTGCCAACCTGCTGGTATGCAAGGTATAATAGGCTGGTCTTCTGGCCCCACGACGCTTAGCCGCTCAACGCAGTGTTTGTCACTTGGCGATAGGCAAGTTCTATGACCCAAATCATCGCAGTCTGCAACCAAAAAGGGGGCGTAGGCAAAACCACGACCGCCATCAATCTGGGCGCAGCGCTGGCCGAGCGTGGCCAACGCGTGCTCTTGGTTGATCTGGACCCGCAGGCGGCCCTGACTGCTTGTCTTGGGCTGGCGGAGCCCAGCCCGGCTGTCACCATCTATGACCTGCTGATCGATGACACACTGCCCGTGACCGGCGGCCTGCGTTCGTCGCGACCTGGCCTCGATGTCATTCCGTCCGACATCAATCTGGCGGCGGCCGAAATCGAGCTCTTCAGCGCGTTGGGCCGAGAGTCGATTCTCAAGGGCGTGCTGGCGCAGGTTGCGGCCGGCTATGACTTCGTTTTCGTCGATTGCCCACCTAATCTGGGCCTGCTAACCATCAACGCGCTGGTGGCCGGCAACGGCGTTCTCATCCCGTTGCAATGTGAGTTCTTGGCCTTGCGCGGCTTGAGCATGCTGCTGGACACCTTGCACAAGGTGAAACGCAAGCTCAACCCGCAGCTAGACATCACGGGCATTTTGGCGACGCTTTACAACGCCCGGACACTGCATGCCCGGGAGGTGCTGGAAGAGGTACGTGCGATGTTCGGCGACCGTGTGTTCGCCACCGTCATCTCCTCCAGCATCCGTTTTGCCGAGGCCACCCTGGCCCATCAACCGATCATCGAGTACGCGCCGAACCATCCCGGCGCAGCATCCTATCGCGCCTTGGCGCAGGAGGTGTTGAATGGAAGAGCGTCTGCATGAACCGCCGGGCAACCGGCCGGCCGGCAGAGGAGTTGAGATCTTCTTCGAGGACGAGGAAGTGCAGCCGGCGCAGGACGAGCCGCTGACCTCGTCCGACTTGGGCTTGGACCCGCCGACACCGCCGGTCCAGGATGATCCTGAGGCAGCCCAGCAGGTCAAAACCGTAGCCGACCAGGGCAACGACAGCCACGCCGAGGATGGTGACGACATCGCCGCTTCGGTGGCGGCAGCGTATGCCGTTGAGGCGAGCTTCGACGAGTCCTACGAGGGCGCTGGCGAGGCTGACCTGCCTGAGGCGGCTGTTCTGGGCGAATTGGCTGAGGCTGTTGACGAGCAGGCTGAAGTGGCCGTCCCTGAGGTTGTGGCTGCTACTGCCGCCGCTGCATCGGTCGCCAGGGTGGAGGACCTACCTCGTGTTGACCAGCCACCGCCGCCGGCTGCTGCCGCGGCCGGCGCGCCGCCACCGCTCAAGGCTGCCCAGGGCAGCAGCCGCACCGGCGGCTGCTTGCGCAGCCTTGGCTTGGTATTGTTGGCGACTCTGTTGGGCGCTGCGCTGGCTTTGGCGCTGCTGTTCGTCGTCAACGGTACGTTGCGCTGGTCTGCACAGCAAGAAGTGGTTGCGCTCAAGAACAACGTAGCGGCCTTACAGCGGTCTAGCCAGGCCCTTGAGGCGCAGGTCGCCACGATGCAGGGCGGCTTAACCGGCGCACGCAGCGATCTGGGCAACCTGCAAGATGGCTTGGCAACGTTGGGCGATAACCTGGGCAGCCTGCAGGAAGGCTTTGCCAAGCTAGGCGGCGACGTGGAGGGGCTGCAAGGAACCGTAGCCGTGCTGCCTAAGCTGCAAGAGGACCTGACCGCTGCTCAGGCCCAGGTGGCCGCGTTGGAAGCAGCAGCTGCCGCGCTGACCACTGCCATGGACACGGTGCAGGAGAACCTAGGCGCGCTGACCGAGCAAGTGGATGAGGTGGCTGCCAGCGCCGAACGCTCCGACAGCTTCTTGACCGCTCTGCGCGACGTCCTCAACAACATCTACGGCGAGGCGCCGACAACGACTGTCGTCACACCCACCGGCGTGTTGACGCCGACGGTGCCTCTGACAGTCACTCAGACCATCACGCCCGCTGCTGTGTTGACGCCGACGCTGCCGATCACGACGACGCCTACCCTGACTGCCACGTTGCCGATCACAGCGACGCCCGTTGTTACGGCCACCGTTGCGGTCACGGCAACGCCGGGTGTGACGGCGACCGTCCCGCCGCTTGAGGCCGCTACGCCTACACCCGCCGCCGCACAGCCTAGCATTCGCGGCGTGGTCTTCATCGACGCCAACCGCAACGGCCGGTTGGATCCTGGCGAGATGGGGTTGGCGGGCGTGCGCGTGGCGCTGCGCCGACCCAACCAGACGGATTTGCAGGTCGTAACCACCGACTTGCGTGGGGCCTATGCCTTTTATGATCTGCCGCCAGGTCGTTACATGGTCATCCAGACAGACGCATCCGGTTATGGATCGACGACTCCGAACGCGATGATGGTGATCGTGCGCGGTGCAACACCGGCGACGGTGGATTTCGGCGACTACCGATTAGGCCAGTAAGCGGTGCAAGTCATCTTGACAGGTGTGTGCTTCTGTGTTACTATCTCGCCACGCTGCATGTCAAGGTAGTCTTGTTTGATGATCACCTGTACCCAGTCTCAGCATCAGACTCGAACGAGCGCACACCCTCGAGGTGCTCTGTTGGCTTTGGCGCCGCGCCGGGATGACTCCTGGCGCGGTTTTTATTTTCCCTACGGCTACTTCTTCTTTACCCGCCAACGCCGAGCGCTTCACGTGAGGGCTGATGCGGCGCCTTGACCCAGCGACGAGCCAGGACACCGATCAGAAGCGTGGAGCGCAAAGCCCACGCTTTTTTGTTGCCCTAAGTGGTGACAGGCGTTTGGTGTTGATCCTTCAGGCGCTAAGCGCAATTGATTTGCAACTCGTAACTGCTCAGGTGCCGGGCATTTGTAGGCGATTTGCGACCTAGGTTGGCTTCGCAGACACGTTTGCAAGCCAGACTCCAAATGCCCGGCACCTATGGCTGAATAGTTACTGCAACTCTAGTCGACGGCGCGGACGTCGGTGTGAGCGAAGTGCAAATGCGTGGCGCCGTTCGTTGAATGTAGTTGCAGCGAAGCATTTCAGATGCCGGGCTCTTGCGACCGCTTTGCAGCTTAAATTGGCGCTGCGGACACCCTTGCCAACGCAGATGCAAGTGCCCGCCATCGATGGCTGAACGTCGCAACTTGTGTGGAAAAAAGATGCGGAGAGATCGTATGCCTTGTCGAGGATTGCGTGGCGCCACCACAGTTGACGCCAACACCCCAGAAGCCATCTTGACTGAAACGCGGCGGCTGTTGGCCTTGATGATCAAGCTCAACGACATCAGGCCGGAGGACGTGTCTAGCGTGCTGTTTACGACCACGCGCGATCTGACAGCCGAGTACCCGGCTTTGGCGGCCCGGCAGCTTGGCTGGCTCGACACTGCCCTGCTGTGTAGCCACGAGATGGATGTGCCGAGCGGCTTGCCCCGCTGCGTGCGTGTCCTGGTCAACTGGAACACCGACAAGAGTTCCCATGACCTGGTGCACGTCTACCTGCGCGGCGCACGCAACTTGCGGCCCGACAAAGCACAGCTGCCTCCGCTCGACATGGACGACTTAGAGCAATGGATCCAGCACCAAATTCACACCTGGCACGAGCAGCGGCCGGCCAGAAAGGAGCACCGTATGAAGGTTGTGGCATTCCAGGGGGAACATGGCGCGTTTTCGGAACAGGCTGCGCGCCAACACTTTAGCGAGGCCATCATCACTTTGCCCTGCAAGTCTTTCGAGGCGATCTTTGCCGCCCTGGAGGCCGGTGAGGCAGACTACGGCATCTTACCGGTGGAGAACTCGGTGGCCGGCTCGATCAACCGCGCGTATGATCTGCTGTTGGAGCATGATTTGCGCGTTTGGGGGGAGGTGTTGCTGCGGGTGCGCCACAACCTGCTGGCGCCGCCCGGCGTCACACTCGATCAGATCCACACGGTGCGTTCCCATCCTCAAGCCTTGGCGCAATGCGAACGCTGGCTGAATCAACGCGGGCTGAAGGCAGTGCCCTGGTATGACACGGCTGGCAGCGCCAAACAGCTGGCCGAGCAGCCGGAGCCGGGTGTTGCGGTCATCGCCAGCGAGCTGGCCGCCCAGACCTACGGCTTGGAGATTCTGGCCAGCGGCATCGAAGACCTGGCCTGGAACTACACCCGCTTCTTTGTCATCGGCCGCGGCGAGCCGAACATCACCGGTAAGACCAAGACCTCGCTGGTGTTTGCCGTGTCGCACGAGCCCGGCTCCCTCTACGCCTGTTTGGGCGAGTTCGCCACGCGCGGCATCAACCTGACCAAGTTGGAAAGCCGCCCGCGGCGCAACCGACCCTGGCATTACGTGTTTTACTTAGACTTTGAAGGCCACTGGCAAGACCCTACCTGTCAGCAGGCGCTTGTGGGCCTGCTTGCACGGGCGGCCTTCGTCAAGCTCCTTGGCTCCTACCCTGCGGCCGAGATGATTCCGACCAACGGTGAGAACGGCCAGAGCGCACTCTTGCAGATCTAGGGCGTACTGCGTAACGAGTAACCCATCACGCATTACGCGTCCCGCGTGACGCATTTTTCGTCCCCAAAGCAGGTGCAACCATGATCGTCGTGATGAAAAAAGATGCAACGGCCGCGGAGATCGGCGCCGTGATCGCCCGCGTGCACGAAATGGGGCTGGTGCCTCATCCCATTTATGGCGAGCAACACACGGTGATCGCCGTCGTTGGCGAGACGGCCACCGTAGACCCTTCGCTGTTCCTGGCCATGGCCGGGGTGGAGGCGGTGAACCGCATTGGTCAGCCGTTCAAGCTGGCCAGTCGTCTGTCGCGGGCGGATGACACGGTCATCACCCTCAACGGCGTCAGCATCGGTGGCCGTAAGCTGGTGGTGATGGCCGGGCCGTGCGCCGTCGAAAGCCGTTCCCAGTTGCTGGAGACCGCTTATGCCGTCAAAGAAGCCGGCGCCACGGTTCTGCGCGGCGGCGCCTACAAACCGCGCACATCTCCCTATTCGTTTCAGGGCATGGGGCTGAAAGGCTTGGAGCTGTTGGCCGAAGCTCGCGAGGCCACCGGGCTCCCCATCGTCACAGAGGTGATGACTCCCGATGCCGTGCCCCTCGTTAGCCAATACGCTGATGTGTTGCAGATCGGCGCGCGCAATATGCAGAACTACGGGCTGCTGCACGCAGTGGGCAAGGCGCAACGGCCGGTGCTGTTGAAACGCGGCATGATGAGCACCATTCAGGAACTGCTCATGTCGGCGGAGTACATCCTGGCCGGCGGCAACTACCGGGTCATGTTGTGCGAGCGTGGCATCCGCACCTTTGAGACGATGACCCGCAACACGTTCGATCTGAACGCAGTGCCCTTGCTGAAGCAGCTTAGCCATCTGCCCGTCATCGCCGATCCCAGCCATGGCACGGGGCGCTGGGAGTTAGTAGCGCCCATGGCCAAGGCGTCCATCGCCTGCGGCGCGGATGGTCTGATCATCGAGGTGCATCCAAAGCCGGAGCTGGCCGTTTCCGATGGGCCGCAGAGCCTCAAGCCGGAGAAGTTTGCCCAGATGATGGCGCAGCTGCGCGTGTTGGCCGAGGCCGTGGGCCGCGAGCTTTAGTCAAGGTCGAGGAAGGAGTAGCACTCATGGTTATCGTGATGAAAGCAGGCGCCAGCCAGGCGGACATCGAGCGCGTTACTGACCGCATCGCCGAGCTGGGCTTTCAAACACATCTGAGCCGGGGCACGGAGCGCACGATCATCGGTCTGATCGGCGATGAACGCGTCCTTGACCCCATGATCTTCGAGGTGATGGACGGCGTCGAGAAGACCGTGTCCATCCTGCCGCCCTACCGTCTGGCGAGCTGCGAATTCCGCACCGAGCCCACCGTCGTGCGGATCAGCGGCGTCAAGATCGGCGGGCCGCAGATCGCCATCATCGCCGGCCCGTGCAGCGTGGAGAGCCGCAATCAGTTGTTGGAGACCGCCCACGCGGTCAAGGAGGCCGGGGCCACGCTCCTGCGCGGTGGGGCCTACAAGCCTCGCTCATCGCCTTACAGCTTCCAGGGGCTGGGTTTGAAGGGCCTGGAGATCTTGGCCGAGGCGCGCGCCGAGACCGGTCTGCCCATCGTCACAGAGGTGATGGCGCCGGACAAGGTGGGCCTGGTGGCGGAATACGCGGATGTGCTGCAGATCGGCGCACGCAACATGCAGAACTACGACCTGCTCAAGGCCGTCGGCAAGGCACACAAACCGGTGTTACTTAAACGCGGCATGATGAGCACCATCGAGGAGTTGCTCATGTCGGCTGAATACATCCTTTCCGGCGGTAACCCCGACGTGATGCTGTGCGAGCGTGGCATTCGCACCTTCGAGACCTACACCCGCAACACCACCGACATCAACGCCATTCCGGCGCTCAAACAGCTCACCCATCTGCCGGTGATCGGCGACCCCAGCCACGGCACCGGCAAGTGGTCGCTGGTGGACGCCGTGGCCAGAGCCATGGTGGCCGCCGGCGCCGACGGCTTGATGATCGAGGTGCACCTGCACCCGGAGGCCGCCATGTCCGACGGGGCACAGAGCCTCAAGCCGGAACGCTTTGCCGAGCTGGTGCGCAACGTGCGCGTGATCGCCGAGGCCGTGGGCCGGACGGTCTAGCAAAGGGTGACCGGTCACAGCTGCGGGCGAAAAGCTTCGTGGTGACGACTTCGGTCGTCGTCGGGGCGCCGCAGTGCGACTGATGAAGCTTAAGAGGTAACTACTCAGCCATAGGTGCCGGGCATTTGGATGCCGGTTTGCAAACGTGTCTGCGAAGCCAACCTAGGTCGCAAATCGCCTACAAATGCCCGGCACCTGAGCAGTTACGTCGCCACAACGAAGAGCTGCGCCGTTTCTAGGACAAGAATCCCCTCTTTTGGGCGTCGAGATCTTGCGCTGGACACCCTTGACAGAGCCGGTACAGGAACGGAACCGCTTGCGCAAGAGCGTGACCGCGGCAAAATCCAGCTTGACAACGCACCAGTGTAGGAACAGATTGCTGTACACGCAGATCTGCTGCGCTCGCCCTCCAAGGAGTTGCTCTTGACCCAGCACTGCTACGACAAGGATTTGATCGACTGTTCCGTTGCCATTGCCGGCCTGGGCTTGATGGGCGGGTCGTTGGGATTGGCTCTGCGGGGCAAGGTGGCGCACGTTGTGGGCATTGCCCGGCGCCGTGAAACGTTGCAGCAAGCGCTGGCCATGGGCGCCATCGACGTTGGCTGCGAGACGCTGGCCTCGGGCGCGGCTGAAGCTGATATTGTGGTGCTGGCCACCCCCGTGAGCGCCGTCCTGGAGCAGATCGCCGAGCTGGGCCAGCTGGCCGGTGCCGGTCGTCTGCGGCGTGGCGTGGTGGTGCTCGATCTGGGCAGCACCAAGGCGACTGTGTGCGAGGCCATGGCCGAGCTGCCCGCCGACGTCGAGCCGCTTGGCGGTCATCCCATGTGCGGCAAGGAGACCTCCGGCCTCGATGTCGCCGAAGCGCGGCTGTACACGGGCGCACCCTTCGTGCTTGCCCCGCTGCCACGCACGACGCAGCGAACGGTGGTGTTGGCAGCCGAGCTGGCCACAGCCATCGGCGCCCGTCCAATCGTGATGGATCCGCAGCGCCACGACCGGCTTGTCGCCGCCATCAGCCATCTGCCCTATGTGCTGTCTTTGGCTCTCTTCGCTGCCGTGGAAGACGCCGCAACCAGTTGGGACGATGACATGGTTTGGCAGCTAGCTGCGGGCGGCTTTCGCTCCACCACGCGCCTGGCCGGCAGCGATGTTACCATGATGCTGGACATATTGCTCACCAACCGCGCCAACGTCCTGGACTTGATCGGCGGGTTGCGTCGCCGGCTGGACAGCCTGGAAGAAGCGATCCGCAGCGACAACCGCGCCACTCTCCGCTTTCAGGCTGAGCGCATCCGCGGCCTGCGCGCCGACTTCCTCGACAGGTACGGCGCGTGAGTGGCGCTTGCGGCTCCTCTTGCACCGCTTATCGTCTACCGACCACCAACCTTCCCACCATGAACCTACTGATCCACCCCACCTCAGAGCTTTACGGTTCCGTTACCATCCCTGGCGACAAGTCCATCTCGCACCGCGCCGCCATGTTCGCAGCGTTGGCCGAAGGCCGGAGCCATGTGCGCAATTTTCTGGCCGGCGGCGACTGTCAGGCTACCTTGGGTGTCCTGCGCGGCCTTGGTGTGGCAATCCAGGAAGTTTCGCCGAGCGAGCTGCTCATCGACGGCGGTGGGTTGCACGGCCTTCAAGAGCCGGCTGCTGTGTTGGATTGCGTCAACTCCGGCACCACCATGCGTCTGATGGCCGGTCTGCTGGCGGGACAGCGTTTCTTCAGCGTGCTCAGCGGCAGCCCACAGCTCATCAAGCGTCCGATGGGCCGCGTGGTCGAGCCGCTGCGCCAGATGGGCGCGCAGATCTGGGGCCGCCAAGGCGGCTCGCTGGCGCCGTTGGCCATCCAAGGCAGCGCGTTGCATCACCTGGACTACACCCAGCCCGTGGCCAGCGCGCAGGTCAAGTCAGCCCTGCTGCTGGCCGGGCTCTACAGCGACGGCCTGGCAGTGGTGCGCCAGCCCGGCCCGGCGCGCGATCACACAGAGCGCATGCTGGCCGGCATGGGCGCGCCCATTCGCACCTGGGGACCGGTGGTGACCAGCGAGCGGCCCAAGCAGCCCCTGCGCCCGCTGGACATCACCGTGCCGGGCGACATCTCCTCGGCGGCCTTCCTGCTGGCCGCCGGCTTGCTCGTTCCCCAGGCGCAACTCACCGTGGTCGGCGTGGGTGTCAACCTGACGCGCACCGGCATCCTGGACATCCTGCGGGCCATGGGTGTTAGCTTGCGTCTGGACAACCTGCGCGACGAAGGGGGCGAGCCGGTGGCCGACATCACGGTGCAGCGCGAGCGCAAAGCGCCCTCGCTTTTGCACGGCGCCGAGATCCGCGGCGACCTGATCGTGCGCGCCATCGACGAGCTGCCGGTGCTGGCCGTGCTGGCCACCCAGGCCCACGGCCGCACCGTGGTGCGCGACGCGGCCGAGCTGCGCGTCAAAGAGACCGACCGCATCGCCACGGTAGCCGCAGAGCTGCGCAAGCTGGGCGCACATGTCGAGGAATACCCCGATGGCTTCGCTGTGGAAGGCCCGATCCAACTGCGCAGCGCGCCCGTCTGGAGCCACGGCGATCACCGGCTGGCCATGGCCTTGGCCGTGGCCGGGCTGGTGGCGTCGGGGCCGGTGCTGGTGGAGGAGGCCGAGTGCGTCAGCGACAGTTTTCCAGGGTTCGAGCGGACGCTGGAAGTGCTGGGTGTCGAGTTGCAGTACTCTGAATGAGCTGGCTGTGTAGGAGGTCGTGATGACGTTGACCCAAGGGTTGTTGGAAGTGATCTTGCACGCGGAGGACATGGCGGGGATGGTCGCGTTCTACCGCGATGTGTTGGAGTTGGCCGTGACATTTCCCAGCGGCGCGGTCGACTATGCCCAGGAGATGTGGGTGACGTTCGACACGGGCGGGTGCACGCTGGCCTTGCACGGCGGCGGGCAGAAGCGCCTGGGCCGAGAGACAGCCGAGATCGTTTTCGCGGTGGACGACGTTCATGTTGCGCGTGCCACATTGACAGCGCGCGGCGTCACGATGGGTGAAGTGGTACCAGCCGCACCGGGCATCCTGGTCTGTTCTGGCCGCGACCCTGAAGGCAATCGCTTCGCCGTGGAGGCGCGTCAGTGAGCATGCGCACGGGCCTGCTCGGCTGGCCGCTGGGCCACAGCGTCAGCCCGGACATGCACAACGCCGCGTTTCGGGCGCTAGGGCTGGACGGCCACTACGACGCGCTGCCCACGCCGCCGGAGCGCCTGGCCGAGACGGTGGCCGGGCTGAGGGCGGCAGGCTACTGCGGCGTCAACGTGACCATCCCGCACAAGCAGGCCGTCATGCCGCTGCTGGACGAGCTGAGCGACGCTGCGCGGGCGATTGGGGCAGTGAACACGATCATCGTACAACGATTTTCCCAATCGTTGGCTGGGCAGCCGGGAACGGACGATTTGGAAAATCGTCCTACTGTGCTGCGCGGGGACAACACCGACTGGCTGGGCTTCCTGCATCCCCTGGACGCGGCCGGCTTCGACCTGGCCGGCAAATCGGCGCTGCTGCTGGGCGCCGGCGGCTCGGCCCGCGCCGTGGTCTACGCCCTGCTCCGGCGCGGCCTGGCGCACCTGGCTATCTGGGCCCGCAACCCCGCCCGCGCCGCCGAGCTGGCCGCTCACGCCCAGTCTCTCTCCCCCTCCCTAACCGTTCACCGTTCACCGTTCACCGTTCACCAGCCTCCCGACCTGATCATCAACACCACTCCCCTCGGCATGTGGCCCCACGTCGACGACACTCCCTGGCCGGACGACCTGCCCATGCCGCGCGGCGCACTGGTTTACGACCTGGTCTACCGACCGGAGCGCACCCGCTTCCTGCGTCAGGCCGAGGCCGCCGGCTGCGCGACGCAGGGCGGGCTGGAGATGCTGGTGGTGCAGGGCGCGGCCGCGTTCGAGCTGTGGACAGGGCAGAAGCCGCCGTTGGATGTGATGCTGGCGGCCGCGCGGGCGCGGCTTGCCGGCCACGATTAGGGCACGGGGACGCTGCAAGGAAGTTGACAGCGACAACAAGGCGTGGCAAACTTCGTGTCGAGGCACACAGCTAATGTGGCCACCACCGTGGTAACCAGGATCGAAATCCTGCGCGGTCGCTTCGAATTCCTGCTCAAGGCTGCCGATGGCGCGCAGTTGCTCCGGGCACAACAACTCCTCAGCCGCAGCGAAGAACTTCTGGCCCAGATTGTCACTTTGCCGGTTGATTAGTTTTCGGCACGTAACTGCTCAGGTGCTGGGCATTTGTAGGCGATTTGCGACCTAGGATGGCTTCGCAGACACGTTTGCAAACCAGATGCCCATGCGCTGGGTGCACAACCGTCAATGAAAGCGCGGCGGGCACGGTCGGAGACCGGCCCGAGCGATTTTCAGGTTAGAATCCAAATGCCCGGCACCTATGGCTGAATAGTTGCTTCGGCACAAGAATTCGACGAGTTGCAATCGCATACGAACCTTGCCAAGATCGGACACGCTGATCTGTTGATTGCGAGCATTGCTCTGGCGCATAGAGCAACCCTCGTCACGCGCAACATTCGTCATTTCTCGCGCATCCCCGGTTTGGCCCTTGTCAACTGGGTTGACTGAAGATCCATGCTACGTTTCCTCACTGCCGGCGAATCGCACGGCCCCGGACTGACCGCCATCCTGGAGGGCATGCCCGCAGGGCTGCCTCTCTCGGCCGACGACCTGGCCCTCGACCTGGCCCGCCGTCAGACGTCCTACGGCGCAGGCGGCCGCATGAAGATCGAACAGGACACGGCGCGCATCTTGGGCGGCGTCATGGCGGGCCACACCACCGGCGCTCCCATCGCCCTGTGGATCGAGAACCGCGACTTTGCCAAGTGGCGCGAGCGCGACATTCCACCCATGACCACCCCGCGGCCCGGCCACGCCGACCTGACCGGCGCGATCAAGTACGGCTACCGCGATCTGCGCCTGGCGCTGGAGCGGGCCAGCGCACGCGAGACCGCCGCACGCGTCGCTGTCGGCGCAATCTGCAAGGCGCTGCTAGGCCAGTTCGGCGTGCGCGTGGGCAGCTACGTCACGGCCATCGGCGGCGTGGCAGCCGATCCGGCGCGGCTGGCCGAGTTGAGCTACGAACAACGCTTCGAGCTGGCCGAGAGCAACGATTTGCGCTGTCCTTTGGCAGAAGCCGTCGAGGCTATGCGCCAGCGCGTCTGGGACACCATGCAGGCCAAGGACACGGTCGGCGGTGTCTTCGAGGTGGTTGCGCTGGGCCTGCCGCCAGGACTGGGCAGCCACGTGCACTGGGACCGGCGACTCAGCGGCCGGCTGCTGGGCGCGGTCGGCTCGATCCACGCCATCAAGGGCGTGGAGATCGGGCCGGCCTTCGAGAACGCGGAGAGGTGGGGGACGGAGGTGCATGATGAGATATTCTTGGAGGAGGAGAGGGAAACGGAGGAAAGGAGGGAAAGTGGGGAGGCGAACTCGGGGGAACTGGGAGGAACGGGGAGGAGTGGACGGCTGGTGCGGCGGACGAACCGGGCCGGCGGGCTGGAGGGCGGCATCACGACCGGCGAGCCGTTGGTGTTGCGCGTGGCCATGAAGCCCATCTCGACCACGCTCAACCCGCTGCGCAGCGTCAACCTGGCCACAGGCGAGCCAGACGCCACCACCTACGAGCGCAGCGACTTCAACGCCGTGCCGCGCGCCGGCGTTGTGGCCGAGGCTATGGCGGCCTACGTGCTGGCCGACGCCTTGATCGAGAAGCTGGGCGGCGACAGCCTGGAGGAGATGCGGCCTCGCTTTGCCGCCCTGCGCCAGGCGCGGTTAGAAGACCTGCCGATGGACGATCGGCCGTGGCGCTTTGGCTTTGCGTAGACCGCAGCAAGGCTAGTTGCTTTTGGGGGTGAGCCCTTCGATGTCGCTCAGGCGCAGGTTGAGTGCGTCCACCGATACCTGGATCTCGCGCAGGGAGACCAGCAGCGAGACCACCATCAGCAGCAGGGCGACGCCGAAGATGATCTTGCCTGGCAGCGCCCAGCCGATGAACAGAATAAACATGCAGACCACGCACAGCAACAAGCTGGCCACGCCGAACCACTGCATCCGCTTGATGAGCTCGACCCGGTAGCGCAGGCTGGCAAGCTGCCAGTAGAGAATGTCCTCGGGGTTGGCTTTGTACTTGGCGTGCAAGTCGCGGATGAGGGTGGCGAGGGTCAGGAAGCGATTGGTGTAGGCCAGCAACAAGAGCGAGATGGCGGGAAAGAGCAGGGCAGGGGTGGTAAGCGTGATTTCCATAGCGGGTGACACTCTGCGCGTCGAGAGAGTGGAACGATCAGTCCGGCTCTCTGCTCTGCGCTCGACTTAGTCGGATTGGGTGGATGGCCGGCTGCGCGCCTGCGCCAGACCTGCCTGGGCGGCTTTGCGTACCTTGGCTTTGGGATCGGCCAGCGCAGCTTGTAAGGCTGCCACAGCTTCTGCGCCGCCGAGTTGACCCAGCGCTTGGGCGGCTGCCTCGCGCACCATGCTCGACACATCGGCCGCCAGTCGCTCGCTGATCGCCGCCACAGCCTGTCGGTCGCCCAGGTCGCCCAGAGCCAGGAGCGCTGCGGCCCGCACGCGGTTGGCGCGGTGACCCAGGGCGTCCAGCAGCGGCTCCCTGGCCTCTGTGCCGCCAAAACGTCCCAGCCAGCGCGCGGCGCGCTCCACCAGGCCCGGATCGTCGCTGTAGATGCGCTCTACCCAGATGGCCGGGTCCAGGCTGATCTCCGCGCCGAAGCGCTCTTCGTCTTTCTCAGCCTCGAGGAAGGTGCGATAGAGGTCGGCGAACTGCGGATCACGCGGGCTGAGCCTGGGTCCGGAGGGCGCATCCGTCTGACGCAGGCGCGCCGGCGGCCGCGCGACCAGCTCGGCCGCAAACTGGGTTGCCGACCGTACTTGGCCGCCGATTGAGCGCACCTGGCCGGCCAGCGCCTGATCGTTGGTGACCACTGCGATTGTACGGGGCTGGGCTTCACGGCGCAGCAGTTGCAGGATCACGGCGTCGGCCGGGACGCCGGGCGGAGCGAAACGCACCGTCACCCCGCCGCCCGAGAGCTGCCACTGCGGCGGCGGCCCGCTGCCGCTGTCGAACACCACGGTCAGTGGCACGCGCTTGGCGGCGGCGTAGCTGCGCAGCCGTTGCACGAGCTGCCATTCGTCGTCAGGATCGGCGATGTCGATATCGGGTAGGACGCCGATCAAGTTGTGACCGTCGATGAGCAATCTCATGGCTGCATTAAATCAGTAGTGCCTCGAATCGGCAAGTCGTCGGGTGCTTGGCGTATCTCCCACAAATAGGTATAATGCAAGAGGCATAATGCAAGCACCGCAAAAGCTCGCCATTTGTCCACGTGCCGAGCGGCGCAGGCGCTGCGCAACAAACAGCGGCAACAGGCAGCAAGGATTGTCGCAACTATGGGTCTAGGTGACACCGCCCACAACAACATTATCCTCACCGGCTTCATGGGCACGGGCAAGACCGCTGTGGGCCAGGCAGTGGCCGAGCGGTTAGGCCGTTGGTTCATCGACATGGACGCCGTGATCGAGCGTCGCGCCCACAAGTCGATCAGCGCGATCTTCGCCGAGCAGGGTGAGATGGCCTTTCGCTTGCTGGAAGCAGAGCTGTGTCACGAGTTGGCGCGAGAGCACAACTTGGTCATCGCTACCGGCGGCGGCGCCTTGATCCCAGAGACCAACCGCGAGGCCCTGGGCCGCAGTGGGGTGCTGATCTGCCTGCATGCGCCGGTGGAGGTCATTCTGGAACGTCTAGAGGGCGCGGATGACCGACCGTTGTTGGCGGACGCTAACCGGCAGGAGCGCATCGAGGCCCTTTTGGCCCAGCGTGCCGCCGCGTATGCCGCTATTCCCCATCACATTGACACAGCCGGTCTCACGGTCGAAGAGGTGGCCGACCAGGTGATCCGCTTGGCGCGGCAGGCCGGGCCGGGCCCGGTGCGCCTCCCCGTGCGCCACCCCGAAGGCGAGTACTCGATCCTGATCGGCGCTGGGATGCTGTTGGAGGCTGGCCAGGCCATGATTGCCGCCGGATTACGTCCCGGCCGTTGCGCTGTGGTGACCAATCCGGCCATCGGCGCTGCGCATGCCTCGCGCTTGCTTCAGGGGCTGAGCGAGGCCGGCTTTGATGCCGCGGTGGTCGAGGTTCCGGAGGGTGAGGCCCACAAGACCCTGGCCACTGTGGCGGGACTGTACGATGCCTTCCTGGCTGCTGGGCTGGACCGGCGCAGCCCAGTGATCGCCCTGGGCGGCGGCGTGGTGGGCGACATGGCCGGTTTTGCTGCGGCCACCTACCTGCGCGGCCTGCCCTTCGTTCAAACGCCTACCAGCCTGTTGGCCATGGTGGACGCCAGCGTGGGCGGCAAGACGGGCGTCGACTTGCCCCAGGGCAAGAACCTGGTGGGCGCGTTCAAGCAACCGGCGTTGGTGGTGATTGATCCGGACACTCTCAAAACGCTGCCTTCAGATGAGTTCCGCAGCGGCCTGGCCGAGGTCGTGAAGCACGGCATCATCGGCGACCAGCGGCTGTTTGCCTGGATGGAAGGTCGGCCGGAGGAGACACAAGCGACGGGCGCCACGGCTACCCAGGGCGCAGAGCTGGGCGTGGGTGAGGTTGGCAGCCGCTGGGGACTGGAGGAGATGATCGCTGCTGCCGTGCGGGTGAAGGTGGCCGTGGTCGAGGAAGACCCGCTGGAGCAAGGACGACGCGCGGTACTCAACCTAGGCCACACCTTCGGCCATGCGTTGGAGACCCTGTCCGGCTATCAGTTGCGGCACGGCGAGGCGGTGGCGATCGGCCTGGCCCTGGCCACGCGGCTTGCGGCGCGGCTTGCCGTTTGCAGCCCGGCTTTGCTCGATCGTGTCGAGGGCCTGTTGCGACGGCTCGATCTGCCGCTGCGCTATCACGGGGCAGAGCCGGAGGCAGTCTTGGCTGCCATGTCAACAGACAAGAAGCGCCTGGGCGGCCGGCTGCGCTTCGTGTTGCCCCGTGCGATCGGCGACGTTGACGTGTTCGACGCTGTGCCGGTCGAGGATGTGTTGGCCGTCCTGCACGAGGCGCGCGAGACGTCATGAGCGGCCCGATCAAGACCAACGCCATGCGCGTGCTGGAGCGCGCCGGCGTGTCCTTTGCGGTGCGCGAGTATCACCTGGCTGAAGACGAGTTCAGCGCCGAGCGTGTCGCTGCGCTGGTGGGCATGGCACCGGAGACCGTCTTCAAGACGCTGATTGCACACGGCGACCAGACCGGCTATTTGTTCGCTTTGATCCCCGCCGGCACCGAGCTTGATCTCAAAGCGTTGGCCGTCGCCTCCGGCAACAAGCGGGTTGAGATGGTTCCGTTGCGGGCCGTCCTAGAGGTGACCGGTTATCCGCGCGGGGCAGTAACGGTGCTGGCTACCAAGCGGGCCTATCCGGCGTTCATCGACGAGACAGTTGAGCTTTGGCCGCAGGTGGCGATCAGTGCTGGCGTGCGCGGCCTGCAAATCGTGCTGGCGCCGGCCGATTTGTTGCGCGTTAGCGGAGCACAGCTGGCCGATCTGGCGCGTTGAGTCGTCGAACTTGTCACAATCGCAAAATTGTGCTTGAATCCACTAACTCCTAACTTAACCCGAACATGGTGGACAGACCGCACGGGTCTGACCAACCTTCTACCCCCATCAGTAAAGGACAAGGACGACCATGATGATCAACCATCCGGCCAATTTGAAGCATGCCAGACTGCGCGCGTGGGTCGAGGAAATGGCAGCACTCTGCAAGCCCGACAGAGTGCACTGGTGCGACGGATCGCAGCAGGAATACGACGACTTGTGCGCCCAGATGGTGAAGTCAGGGACCTTTATCAAGCTCAACGAGGAGAAGCGCCCCAACTCTTATCTGGCCTTCTCCGATCCCAGCGATGTCGCGCGCGTCGAGGATCGCACCTTTATCTGCAGCGTCAACAAACAGGACGCCGGGCCTACGAACAACTGGATGGACCCGCGCGAGATGCATGCCATCATGGATCGACTGTTCGACGGCTGCATGCGGGGGCGCACCATGTACGTCATTCCTTACAGCATGGGCCCGCTTGGCTCGTACATCGCCCAAATCGGCGTTGAGATCACCGACTCGCCCTATGTGGTGGCAAACATGCGCATCATGACCCGCATGGGCAGCGCGGTAATCGATGTGCTGGGCGAGAACGGTGATTTCGTACCCTGCATGCACACCGTGGGCGCGCCGCTGGCCCCCGGCCAGGAGGATGTGCCCTGGCCCTGCAATCCCGATCTCAAATACATCGTCCACTTCCCGGAAGAACGATCGATTTGGTCGTATGGCAGTGGCTACGGCGGCAACGCGTTGCTGGGCAAGAAGTGCCTGGCGCTGCGCATCGCCTCGGTCATGGCGCGCGACGAGGGTTGGCTGGCCGAGCACATGCTGATCCTTGGCGTCGAGGATCCCAAAGGTGAAAAGACCTACGTGGCAGCCGCCTTCCCCAGCGCGTGCGGCAAAACCAATTTCGCCATGCTCATCCCGCCGCCGGCCTTTGCCGGTTGGAAGGTCACCACTGTCGGTGATGACATCGCCTGGATCAAGCTGGGCAAGGACGGCCGGCTATATGCCATCAACCCCGAGGCCGGCTATTTCGGCGTGGCGCCCGGCACGTCGGCCAAGACCAACCCCAACGCCATGGTTGCGTGCAGCCGCGACTCGATCTTCACCAACGTCGCGTTGACCCCTGATGGCGATGTGTGGTGGGAGGGCATGACCAAGACCCCGCCGCCCGAGGCGATCGATTGGCAGCGCAAGCACTGGACGCCGGACAGCGGCCGCAAGGCTGCCCATCCCAATGCCCGTTTCACCGCGCCGGCGATCAACAACCCTGCCATTGATCCCGAATGGGAGAATCCCCAGGGTGTGCCGATTTCAGCTTTCATCTTCGGCGGCCGGCGCAGCACCACGGTGCCGCTAGTTGTGCAGGCCACTAACTGGGTGCACGGCGTTTACCTGGCGGCGACCATGGGCTCGGAGATGACGGCCGCTGCGTTTGGCAAGGTCGGCGTGGTGCGTCGCGACCCCTTCGCCATGCTGCCTTTCGCCGGCTACCACATGGCCGACTACTTCAACCACTGGCTGAACTTTGGCCGCCACATCCCCAACCCGCCGCGTATCTTCAGCGTCAATTGGTTCCGCACCGACGAGCAGGGCAACTTCCTCTGGCCCGGCTTTGGCGAGAACATGCGCGTGCTCAAGTGGATCGTGGAACGCGCGCGCGGCCGTGCTGCCAGCATCGAGAGTCCCATCGGTTGGATGCCGCGCTACGAGGACCTGGACTGGACCGGCCTCGACTTTGGTCGCGAGCAATTCAACGCCATCATGAGTGTGGATCGCGAGCAGTGGAAGCAGGAGATCCTCAGCCACGAAGAGCTTTTCATCCGCCTCTATGATCGGCTGCCCAAGGAGTTGATCTTCAAGAAAGAGCTGCTGCTTTCGGCGCTCTGGCGGTCACCCGAGAAGTGGGAATTGGATCCTGAAAAGATGGTCGCTGCCGAGGCTGCGAATTAGGCTAGCGTAAGTCCGACTGCCGTGCGTGGTCGAGGCTTTGAGCGAGCTTGAAGCCCCTTGCAAGCGCCAGGAGTTCAGACCTCAGCCGGGCTTGACGCCAAGAGCTGACTAAAGTCTGGACCCCTCGCCCCAGAAAAGCCCCCACGTCCAACCGGAGGTGGGGGCTTTCATGCGTGAAGGGGAGAACGCTGCGTGGGCCGCCTGGCCACTCGCAGGCGCCGCTGTGCATGGTCTGCGCCGCCAGGGGGTCGTAGCCCTAGGCCGCGGGTTGACCCAACGCGGCTTGATCGACCAGCCAGAGCAATTGGCCGGTGGCCGGTTGTACGCGCTGGGCAGGCAGGGGCGGGTCCTCTGGCGGGCCGAACACCCGCCGCAGCACCGCTTGTTTGCTGGCGCCTGTTACCAGGAACAGCACCACCGTGCTGGCGTTAAGTGCAGGCAAGGTCAACGTGACACGCTCAGGGTGGCGGTCCTCGTAAGCGGCATAGTTGGCGACTACCAGCCGTTCGAGCTCGTCCACGGCTGGGGTGCCGGGGAAGAGCGAAGCCGTGTGGCCATCGTGGCCCAAGCCGAGCAGCGCCAGGTCCAACAAGGGCGCGTGCGGTGACGCCGTCAGGCGTAGCAGCTCCTCGTAGCGCCGGGCTGCCTGATCGGGATCGCCGGACACAAAGGGCACGGGGTGGATCTGGGCAGCCGGCACACCGGACCGCGCCAGCAGCGGCAGCACTGCCGTGTCGTTGCGCCCGGGATGACCGGCCGGCAGATGCCGCTCATCACCCCAGAACACCTCAAGCTGAACCCACGGCAGCTGTGCGCGGTAAGGCGCAAGGGTCAACAGCTCATACAGGGCCTGCGGCGTGCTGCCGCCGGCCAGGGCCACGCGAAACCGGCCGCGCTTGTGCACCGCTTCCTGCGCCCATTGGACGAACATCTGGGCTGCTGCGTGGGCCACCGCCGTAGAGTCTGCCTGGACAATTACCGTGCCACTCTGGGTGCTCATTGGGCGCACCCTTCCATCCAGACCAGACCATCGCGCGCCAAGAGCTCGTCCGCCTCGCGCGGGCCCCAGGAGCCAGGCTCATAGAAGCAAAGCGGGGCCATGCCCTCCTCCCACCCTTGCAAGATGGGATCGACCACGCGCCACGAGAGTTCGATTTCGTCGCTGCGGGCAAACAACGAGGCGTCGCCCTGCAAGGCATCCACCAACAGGCGCTCGTAGGCGTCGGGCAGACCACCAGCGCCGATTTCGGTGTCATAGGCAAAGCTCATGTCCACGGTTTGGGTGCGCATGCCGGCGCCGGGCACCTTCACGTTGAAAGCTAGGTGGATGCCCTCGTCGGGCTGGATGCAAATGCTCAAGCTGTTCGGCGGTCGGATCCCCTGATAATCCTTGGGGAACATCATGTAAGGGACACGCTTGAAGCGGATGATGATGTCCGTGCTCTTCGCCTTAAGCGCTTTGCCTGAGCGCACGTAGAACGGCACACCCTGCCAGCGCCAGTTGTCGATTTGGAGCTTGAGCGCCGCGTAGGTAGCTGTTTGTGAGTTGGGACGTACCCCCTCTTCCTGACGGTAGCTGCGCTCGCCGTCGCGGGCACGATACTGGCCGCGCACGCTGATCTGGGCTACTTCCGCCGGGTTGATCAAGCGCACTGCCTCGAGCACCTTCACCTTTTCGTTGCGCAGCGCAGTGGCGTTCAGCGCAACCGGCGGTTCCATGGCGGTCAGCGTCAGCAGTTGCAAGGCGTGGTTCTGGATCATGTCGCGCACCACGCCTGCCTGGTCGTAGTAGCCCCCACGCCGGCCGACCCCTACGCTCTCGGCCACCGTGATGTAGACTGCATCCACATAGTTGCGATTCCACAACGGCTCGAAGATGGCGTTGGCGAAGCGAAAGACTAGCAGGTTCTGCACCGTCTCCTTGCCCAGATAGTGATCGATGCGATAGATCTGCTCTTCGTTGAACACCTGGTGCACCTGCTGGTTCAACGCTTGGGCCGAGGCCAGGTCATGGCCAAAGGGTTTTTCGATCACGACGCGGCGCCAACCGTTTTCGCTGCGCGTCAATCCAGCCGCTCCCAGGTGCTCAGCAATGGTGGCGTAGAGTTGCGGCGGCGTCGCCAAATAGAACAGGCAGTTTTCGCCGCCGATCTGTTGCGCCAGCTGCTGCATGCGTTCGCCCAGGACCTGGTAGCTGGCAGCATCGTCGTAGCCAATGGCAAGATAGCTGAAGCGGTTGGCGAACTCGTCCCAGCGCTGGCACTGGTCAGGTGTGATCCGGCCGTTGGCCTCCACCCCGGCGCGCAGGTGGCTGCGAAACTCTGCGTCGGTCATGGCGCTGCGCGCCACGCCCAGCACGGCGTAGCGCGCGGGCAGCAGGCCCTCGCAGGCCAGGGTGTGCAGGGCCGGCACCAGCTTGCGCTGCGTCAGGTCGCCCGACGCCCCGAAGATGACGATCATCACCGGCCGCGCGCTCGCCGCGCGGACCTTTTCTTGCTGCAAGGCGGCGCTGGGAAGGGGGATGCTTTCAGGCATGGATAGCTCCGTGGTTCAACCGGCTGCCGCCAGCGTCGCCCGCTTTTCGGCAATCACCGCCAGCAGTTGGTCATACGATTGGGCAAAGGCTGCTACGCCCTGCTCCAATACTTCGCGGGTCACCTCGTCCAGGCTGATGCCCAGCGCCTCGAGCTGTGCCAGCGTCGCTTGCGCCTCTGCTACTCCCTCGGTGACAGTGACGCCGCGCACGACGCCGTGGTCGCGCAAGGCGTCCAGGGTAACCTGCGGCACTGTGTTGACCGTGTCCGGGCCGACCAGCTCGTCCACGTACATGGTGTCGGGATAGGCCGGGTTCTTGGTGCTGGTGCTGGCCCACAGCAAGCGCTGGACGCGAGCGCCCTTGGCGCGTAAGGCGGCGAAGCGTGGCTCGTTGAAGATCTCCAGGAAGCGTTGGTAGGCCAACTTGGAGTTGGCAATGGCCATTTTGCCCTGCAGCGCCCGTAGAGCGGCTTGCTCAGCGGGGTCTGTCGTGGCGGCAAGACGGGCAGCGATGCGCTTGTCAGCGCTGGTGTCGATGCGGCTGACGAAGAAGCTGGCCACGGAGGCCACCCGACGCACATCGCCTTCGGCTGCAGCTAGCCGTTCCAAGCCGCGGATGTAGGCGCGCGCGGCGGCCTCATAGGCGGAAATGGCGAACAGCAGCGTGACGTTGACATTGATACCGCTGCCGATCAGCTCCTCGATAGCAGGGATGCCTTCAGGCGTGCCGGGCACTTTGATCATCAGGTTGGGCCGGTTCACCGCGGCGAACAGACGGCGTCCTTCGGCGATCGTGCCCTGGGTATCGAAGGCCAGGTGTGGCGACACCTCCAGGCTGGCGTAGCCGTCCAAGCCATCGGTTTGTTCGTAGACGGGCCGCAGCAGGTCGGCGGCCTGGCGAATGTCGTCGATGACGAGCGCCTCGTAGATGTGCTCGACGCTGCGCCCCTCGGCTGCCAGCGCCGCGATCGCGGCGTCGTAATCACGGCTACCGCTGATGGCTTTTTCGAAGATCGTCGGGTTGGAGGTCAGCCCGAGCACACCGTCTTCGGCGATCATGCGCGCCAGCTCGCCGTTGATCAGCAGGCGGCGCTCGATGTTGTCATACCAGATGCTCTGGCCGTATTGTTGTAACTCGATTAGTGGCTTCATGATGGCAAGGTCGCTTTCGGTTGGTGAAGTACGCACGTCACTGTGGCCTGGCCAAAGAATTCTTCTGCAATGGGAGGCCAGATGGCCGTAAGACGTGATCCAAAAGTGGCGTCACAGACGTTGAATAGAGTGAGCTAAGAGCAACTACGCTGCTCAGGGTGGTGCACAGTCGAGCACTGCGCCCAAGGCCATGACCTCAGGTCATCCATGGGACGTGTGTTCATCTGAGCGGACGTGCGGCGGAAAGCTGAACATAAGCGCATAGCGCTGATAGTTCTCCGGCGCTTCATAGTACGGTTCCCCGTCCAAAGTCAACCACGCGTGGCCGCCTAGCGTTTGCGCGGTACGGCGTGCGCCAAAGTTGACTACCACAGGGAAGCCGGCGCGGCGCAGGAAATAGTAACGCAAGAGTGAACGCCGCAAGCAGATTCCCAGTGGTCGACCTGCGCCGAAAGCGGTCAAGGCGTCGACGATTTTGCGGATGGTCTGCGGCGCCACGGGCTGCGGCGTCGGCTCAGGTGTCAGTCCGGCCAGCGCCTGTGGCAACGGTTGATCAAGTTGCGCCGGCAGACGGCGAGCCAGGTCGATAATCTCACCCATCAGGCGACGTTCGGCCGGACGCGTCAAGGCCCGCACAAGTGTGAGGCTGTAACCCCACCCACGGCCCAGTTGGGCCAATCTCGACTGCAGCGACAACATGCGTCGATTATAGCATCTGCCGGCGAGAGAGGCAACTAGACTGGCCGTTGCACATGGGCAGCTGTTCCGGTGCCCGGCAGTTGCGACCGATTTGCAGCATCAATCTATGCTGCGGGCAGCCTTGCTTGCATGATTCAAGTGCTCGGCGCCTAGAGCTGTTGTAAGTGGTCAAAGCTAAACACCTGTTGTGAATGTTTGTTTAGATATTGACCAGTTTGAAAGGCCGTTGCATTAAGATTTGATTAAATTTCTAGACAAATCCTTGACAAGCGGACGCGCTTCGGTTATAATGTGGCCATCGTCAAAACAAAGCGTAACGCTGCAAGTGTCGAGCTCTTGCGACCAGTCTCAAGTGCGCGGCACCGATGGTTGAATAGTACACCAAAGCAAACAAATACCTTTCCACCCTGGCTTGCAAGTAAGCACAAGGAGTTACAAATGGCTGAGAACAGCAAGAAAAAGCAAACGTCTCTTTCGCAGTTCATCGCAACGCTCACCGAGTCGGATCCGGATTTTCAGCAAGCCGTCACGATGCGCACGGTGCGGCCGGGCCACGTGATTGCTACTCCAGAAGAGATGCAGAAGAAGCTGTTCATTCTGATGAACGGCCATGCGCAACTGATGTGCGACAACGGAGAAGGTCGGCGCATGACGGTGTCTCGCCTTGGCCCCGGTTCGATTTTCGGCGATGGCGCTATGCTGAGCAACGATGCGCGGTCCGATCTGGTGGCCGAAGCGCTCGACGCGTGTACGGTTTGGGTGTTGCCCGAGACGCACGCACGTACGATGACGGAGCGCTATCCCGTGATCGGCTGGGGAATGCTGCAGACCTTTGGTCGCCGGCTGCGCCAGGTAGAAGATCGGCTGGAAGAAGTCGCTTACAAGAAGCTGCCCCAGCGGCTGGCCAAGTTGCTGCTCGACATGGCTAACAACAACGGCCGCGAGCAAGCCACGATCCGCACCAGCCACCAACATCTGGCGGACAGCTTGGGCACGTACCGGGAAACCGTGAGCACCATTTTGCGCACGTTCAAGGCAGATGGCATGGTCGAGTTGGGCTATCGCCGTATCAACGTGGTAGACCCGGTGGCTCTGCGGACGCTGGCGAGCTCTTGGGAATAGGTGGCGTCAGGTAGAGAGTTATCGACACAGACGTGAACACAGGACAGAGCAAAAGCGTGAGATCAGTTGAGATCGTTGTTTGATTGAAAGACATGGGTGAGTTGTGCTGTTGTGTGAGAGCGGGTGAGTGTGAACTGAGTGACGGGTGAGTGTGTACACCGAGGAATTGGTGAAGGAAAAGGTTACGTGACCGGGTGTATTGGGTGTGGCGGATAGATTGAGTGGTTGAAGGGTGTGGGGAGAGTAGCGCCGGGCCTGATTAGGC
>DAOUBX010000098.1:0-3416 GCA_034432445.1 Anaerolineales bacterium | reverse complement strand
CGCGCCCAGCGGCGGCGCATCCGGCGGCGAGGTCGAAGACTACTCGTGGTACTTCAGCCCGCTGGCCGTGACCCTGGCCTCCTTCACTGCGCAGCCGGCAGCCGACAGCATCCTGGTGAGCTGGGAGACGGTGAGCGAGACGGGCACGCTGGGCTTCAACTTGTATCGCAGCGAGACGCCCGCCGGGCCGTGGACACGGCTCAACAACGCCTTGATCCCCAGCGCTGCACCGGGTGCAGGTTCCGGCCACGTGTACCGCTGGACCGACCGCGAGGTGACCGCCGGCGTCACCTACTGGTATCGGCTGGAGGAGGTGGACACGGCGGGTCAGCGCGAGGAGCTGGGCTTGATCAGCGCCGTCGCCGGCCAGCCCAGCCTGCGCCACCGCTCCTTCTTGCCACTGGTCACGCGGTAGACAAGGGGAAGGCGCCCCCCTCTGCGATCCACCTAGGTAGTGACGACTTCAGTCGTCCGGGCAAGCACAGAGCGACTGAAGTCGCCACTACCAGGCGTCACCCTCTGCGATCCCCCCCTTCGTAGTGACGACTTCAGTCGTCCCGGCAGCGGAAAGCGACTGAAGTCGCCACGTAACTATTCAGCCATAGGTGCCGGGCATTTGGACTCTGGCTTGCAAACGTGTCTGCGAAGCCAACCTAGGTCGCAAATCGCCTCCAAATGCCCGGCACCTGAGCAGTTACGTCGCCTCTACCTAGGCGTCACCCGCTGCGATCCCCCCTTCGTAGTGACGACTTCAGTCGTCCGGGCAGGTGGATTTTGCCCAAGCACAAATTCGGCTATAATAGGCGGCAGTTTGTGCGGTCCCCGCCTCTTTCTTCACCTCTCCCCTCCTCCGGAGCAATAACGCATGCATCGTCCTCTCGCCGTTGCCCTGGTCGTCGTCCTGTTGACATCCCTGCTATCACCCCTCGTCCCCGCAGCGGCTCCTGCCTCAGCAGCCCCCTCTGCGCAAGGCCCCACTCCACTCGATCGCCTACCGCTTGTTGACATGCCGCCGGTGGACAATGCGGCGCTGCTGCGCGAGGAGCTGCAGCGCGCCGGCCCTGGCGTGGCGCCGCGCTTCGCCCTGCCGATTCCGGTCGACCTCAGCCCGGCCAACAGCGGCCGCTGGGAGACCCTGGCGGATGGCACACGGCTCTGGCGGCTACGCCTGCGCTCGGCCGGCGCGGTGTCGCTGAACCTGGGCTTCGGCCGCTATCGTATGCCAGAGGGCGGACAATTGCTGATCTACACCCCCGATGGCAGTGTCGTGCGCGGCCCTTTCACCGCGGCCGACAACGAAGCCCACGGCCAGCTCTGGACGCCGCTGCTGGAAGGAGATGCCCTAGTAGTTGAGGTACGGCTGCCGGCGGCGGTCGCCGATCAGCTCGACTTAAGTCTGACCTCGGTCAACCATGGCTTCACCGAGTTCGGCCAACTGCCCACGTCCGGCTCGTGTAACCTGGACGTGGTGTGCAGCGCGGCCGACGGCTATCCCCAGGTCGACGCCTGGCGCGACCAGATCCGCGCAGTGGCGGCCATCAGCACGGGCGGCAGCATCTTCTGCACCGGCTTCCTGGTCAACAACACGGCGCAGGACCTCAAGCCCTACTTCATGACCGCCAACCACTGCGGCATCACCGCAGGCAACGCCGCCTCGCTGGTGACCTACTGGAACTTCCAGAACAGCGTTTGCCGGCCGCCCGGCAGCCCCGCCAGCGGCGGCCCCGGCGATGGCTCGCTCAGCCAGTTCAACACCGGCGCCTTCTTCCGCGCCAACTACTCCCCCTCCGACTTCACCTTGGTAGAACTGGACGACCCCATCAACCCGGCCTATGACGTACACTGGGCCGGCTGGGACGCCACCTCCACCGACGCCACCTCAGCCGTGGGCATCCACCACCCTAACGGCGACGAGAAGCGCATCAGCTTCGAGAACGACCCCACCACAACCACCTCTTACCTCGGCAGCGCTGTCCCCGGCGACGGCACCCACGTGCGCGTGATCGACTGGGACCTGGGCACCACCGAGCCCGGCTCCTCCGGCTCGCCGCTGTTCAACCAGGCTCACCGTGTGATCGGCCAACTGCACGGCGGCTATGCCGCCTGCGGCAACAACGACTCCGACTGGTACGGCCGTTTCTCGGTGTCGTGGAACGGCGGCGGCTCGGCAGCCACCCGGCTCAAGGACTGGCTCGATCCGCTGAACAGCGGCGCGTTGACCCTGGACGGACGCGACCAGACGCCTGACTTCGCTCTGACCGCCGCGCCTACGATGCAAGATGTGTGCCTGCCCGGCAACGCGCCGTACACGGTGACGGTGACCTCGCGCACCGGCTTCAATGATCCGGTGACGCTGAGCGCCAGCGGCAACCCCGGCGTGGCCAGCTTCAGCCCGAACCCGGTCACGCCGCCGCCCAACGGCAGCGCCAACAGCGCGCTCACCGTCAGCGGCTTCGGGCCGGGCACCACCACCTTCGCCGTGGTGGGCGTCTCCGGCTCCTTGGCCCACCAGACCAACGTCACCCTGCGCGCGTTCAGCGCTGCGCCCGGCCAGGCCATGCCGACGGCTCCGGCCGACGGCAGCACCGGCCAGCCCACCCTCCCCACCTTCACGTGGAGCGCAGCGCCCCAGGCCGGCAGCTATCGCTTGCAGGTAGCCACCGACCCCGGCTTCGCCGACTTGGTGATCAACCTAAGCGGTCTGGACAGCGCGAGCTACACGCCGACCACACCGCTGGCCTACGACACGGTGTACTACTGGCGGGTGGCCGCAGACAACGTCTGCGGCGCCGGCCCCTGGGCACCGACGTGGGCTCTGCGCACGGACGTCAGCGCTTGCACCACCTACACCAGCAGCGATGTGCCTAAGCCCATCAACGACAATGCCACGGTGGACAGTTTGCTCAGTGTGCCGCACAACGTCATCATCACCGATGTCGACGTCACCATCGGCCGCATCGACCACACCTGGGATGCCGACCTGGACATCTACCTGCTGCACCCGGACGCCACCCTGGTGGAGCTGAGCACTGACAACGGCAGCAGCGGCGACAACTTTGTCGACACCGTGTTCGACGACGAGGCCGCCATGTCCATCACGGACGGCTCGGCGCCCTTTAGCGGGCGCTTCCGGCCGGAGGGCAGCCTGGCAGCGCTGGACGGCAAACCCGCCAACGGTACCTGGCGGCTGCGTATCACCGACGACGCCGGCGCCGACAGCGGTACGCTGTATGCCTGGAGCCTTACAGTGTGCAGCACCGCCACCTCGACGCCGGCCGACTACAGCGACCTGGCCGGCAGCTACGGCGTGGCCTGGCACAGCGGCGATGGCAGCCTGCGGCTGGGCCCGGCGTGGACGGCGGACAGCAGCTTCGCGGCCGGCGCGGATGACGCCAGCGACGACGGCATCGCCTTCC
>DAOUBX010000097.1:0-16076 GCA_034432445.1 Anaerolineales bacterium | reverse complement strand
CGCTCGGGCCGGTCTCCGACCGTGCCCGCCGCGCTTTCATTGACGGTTGTGCGCCCAGCGCATGGGCATCTGGCTTGCAAACGTGTCTGCGCAGCCAACCTAGGTCGCAAATCGCCTACAAATGCCCGGCACCTGAGCAGTTACTGTTTGCGCCCAAATTGCTTCGGTCTTGAGAAAAGGCGCAAAGCGGGTATAATGATGGTGTGACCAATCGTCACATTGGGCCGTTACGAAGAGACAAGCGATGAAACGTCCGTTGCCCAGCTAAGGAGCCAGTTTGTTTGCACAGTTTATCTAGGCCAATGAACTAGGCGTTCCTGGAGTACGTGTCACCCGTGGCCACTGAACTGCTGCGCGATTGTCGCTTCGTCGTCTAGGAGGCTACCATGATCGACCGCAAAGCCATCAAGAAGCTCAGCCCGTACCTGTACGAGATCCCCAAGTCCTACCGCGCCGACATGCGCGTGCCGGCGCGCATCTACGCCAACGCCGCGCTGCTGGAGCAGATCCTGGAGGACCAATCGCTGGAGCAGGTGGTCAACACCGCCACCCTGCCCGGCATCGTCAAGTACGCCCTAGCTATGCCCGACATCCACCAGGGCTACGGCTTCAGCATCGGCGGCGTGGTGGCCACGGACCCTAAGGAGGGCGGCGTGATTTCGCCTGGAGGGGTCGGGTATGATATCAACTGCGGCGTGCGATTGCTGGCCTCGGAGATCGAAGAGGGCGAGCTGCGGCCGCACCTAGATAAGCTGGCCACGGCGCTTTACCACCACGTGCCCAGCGGCGTGGGCGAGCACGGCTTCCTCAAGCTGAACGAGGCGGAGATGGATGAGGTGCTGCTTACCGGCGCGCGCTGGGCGCTGAAGAAGGGCATGGCGCGGCCGGAAGACCTGGCCCACACCGAGGAAAACGGCTCTATGCCCGGCGCCGATCCCAGTAAGGTGAGCCGCAAGGCCAAGGAGCGCGGCCGCGATCAGATCGGCACCCTGGGCGCAGGCAATCACTTCGCCGAGATCGACGTGGTGGACCAGGTCTTCGACAGCGATGCCGCCGCGGCCATGGGCTTGTTCGAGGGACAGGTCGTGGTGCAGATCCACTGCGGCAGTCGCGGGCTGGGCCACCAGGTCTGCACCGACTACGTGGACGCCTTCCAGCGCGTGCTGAAGAAGTACAGCATCGAGCTGCCCGATCGCCAACTGGTCTGCGCGCCGGTGGAGTCGCCGGAGGGACGGGACTACATCGCGGCCATGACCGCGGCCGCCAACTTCGCCTGGTGCAACCGCCAGGTGCTGGCGCACCAGATCCGCCGCGCCTTCGAGGAGACGTTGGCCGGCAAGCTGCGCGGCTGGGACCTGCGCCAGGTGTACGACATCGCCCACAACATGGCCAAGCTGGAGGTGCACGACGTGGACGGCCGCGCGCTGCGCGTCTGCGTGCACCGCAAGGGCGCCACGCGCGCCTTCGGCCCCGGCAGCGAGGTGTTGCCGCCGGACTACCGGGAGATCGGCCAGCCGGTGCTGGTGCCGGGCAGCATGGGCACGGCCTCGTGGGTGCTGGTGGGCACCGAGGGCAGCATGAGCCAGGCCTTCGGCTCCACCTGCCACGGCGCGGGCCGCACCATGAGCCGCGCCAAGGCCAAGCGCGAGGTGCGCGGCACAGAGCTGAAGGAGCAGCTCGAGCAGCGCGGCATCGCCATCCGCGCCGGCAGCATGTCCGGCCTGGCTGAGGAGGCGCCCATCGCCTACAAGGACGTGGACGACGTGGTGGAGGTGGTGGACGGCGCCGGCATCGCCCGCAAGGTGGCGCGGCTGCGGCCGGTGGCGGTGGTCAAGGGGTGACGCGGCCCCATTGCTCGCACGCAACTATTCAGCCCTAGGTGCCGGGCACTTAAGGCTGCACTGGCCAGGGCGTCTGCAGAGCCGGCTCAAGCTGTAAACCGGTCGCAAGTGCCCGGCACCTGAATAGTTACCCTCGTGGATACAACAGCCTACGCGGTGCAGAAGCTGGTTGGCGCCGCCGATGCCGCCGTGCGTCTGCCGACGCCGTTTTGGGACCTGGACTGGGGCGACGAATAGACTTCAAGCCTTCTGACCACGCACTTGACAGATTGGTTGGAAAAGCGACAATAGCTCGTGACGCCGTCCAAGGTGTTTTTGTGAGCTACAGTTGCAAACCCTCAGAAGACGCCAGCGGCGCTGGCGTCTTCTGTTGTGCTTTGCGCATCGTGATTTCTGGGAAGATAATTTTTCTAAGCCAAATCATATAAATTTGACAACGACCTAGGCGTGGATATAATCGCCACATGGTCAGGGCCGCGGCCGTCGCCTGGCAGGCTCTGTCAGGCTCCACGTCCCAGCCTAATGACTAGACTCCCCTAGAACTGCAACTGCTTCATCCCGACTAACTGAGCGAGAAAGGTCTGACCGTGCGCGTTCTATTTATCGAGAAACAAATCGACTACGAGCCACAGGGGATCATGCAGCTTTCGTCCTGTCTGAAGCAGGCAGGGCATGAAACCTACCTGGCAATTGCAGCGCAAGAGGATCCGATTCAACTGGCGCGCGAGATCGAGCCCGACATCGTGGCTTACAGCGTGATGACCGGTTCGCACCAGTACTACTTCGATCTCAACCGCCAGGTGAAAAGCGCTCTCAAGGACAAGGCGCCCTTCTCGATCTTCGGCGGGCCGCATCCCACCTTCTTCCCTGAGATGATCAGCGAGCCGGGTGTGGATGGCCTGTGTGTCGGCGAAGGGGATGAGGCCATCGTCGACCTGGCCAACGCGCTGGGCAACGGCGGCATCAAGCCCGACCTGCCCAACTGGTGGCTGAAGATCGAGGACGAGATCGTGCGCAACCCGGTGCGACCGCTGATCCAGCGACTCGGCGACCTGCCTCTGCCTGACCGTGATCTGGTCTACAGCAAGCATGAATATAGCCGCATTACCCCCATCAAGCACTTCATGGGCTCGCGCGGCTGCCCCTACAACTGCACGTACTGCTTCAACCACGCCTATTACCAGATCTACAGCCGTGAGAAGCGCGGCAACCAGCGTCCCGTGGACCAGATCATCGAGGAAGCCAAGTGGGTGCGCTCGCGTTGGCCGCTGCAGCAGGTGGTCTTCATCGACGACCTGTTCATCATCTACGACGACTGGTTGGAGGAGTTCGCCGACAAGTGGCCCAAGGAGGTGGGGCTGCCCTTCTTCTGCAACGTGCGCGCTAACTTGATCGTCAAGGGGCCGCACAAAGTTGAGCTGCTCAAGCGGGCCGGCTGCGGCACGGTCAGCATGGGCGTGGAGGCGGCCAACGATCGTATCCGTGTCCAGTTGCTCAAGCGGCGCATGACGCGCGAGGATATGATCCAGGCTGGGCGCATGATCCGCGACGCCGGCATCCACATCACCAGCACCAACATCCTAGGTCTGCCCAGCAGCACACTGGAAGACGACCTGGACACGATGCGGCTGAATGCGGCCGCTCGCATCAGCTATTCGCACGCCTTCCTCTTCCAGCCTTACCCCGGCACCGAGCTGGGCAAGTTCGCCGAGGAAGGGGAGTACATGGTGGGCAGCTTCGACGACATCAGTGAGATCGCGTGGGAGCGCTCGATCATGGTTTTCGAGAACCCTGAGGAGAAGAGCCAGGTTGAGCACTTGCAGCGCTGGTTTGCCATCGGCGTCGAGTGGCCCCAGCTAGAGCCGCTGATCCGCTGGCTGATCAAGGCCCCGCACAACAAGGTCATCGACACGCTGTACTGGTGGATTCACAAGTTGTTCAAGGGCTGGATGATCAAACGGCGCATTCACCCAGTCCGTATGGGCGTGAAGGATCTGTTCACCGCAGCACGCCAACTGATGTCCATTCGCTCGTAGCCGGTCATGGCCGGACAGTCTGTTCGGTGAATGCCCGCGTTCGGTGCTGCATGATTGTGCTTGTCCGCTACGCTGTAAGCGGTCAGCGGGATGATCTGCATCACTGAGGACTGTTCACCGATTACCGATCACCCACTTTTGGAGGTTCACCATGCGTGTTGTACTGATCAACCCGCAGTTTCGATTGCCAATCGACACCCGCACCACGCCGCACCTGGGCTTGGCCTATCTAGGCGCTGTCTCCAAGCAGCGCGGCGACGATGTGCGTATTTTCGACGCTGATGTCGAGCAGCAGCCGGTGCAGGACTTCATTCAGGAGTTCAAGCCTGACTTGATCGGCATCACCGCTAACACGCCGCAGGTCAAGCAAGCCTGGCGCACGGCGAAGGCCATTAAAGAGGTATGGGACGCCCCCATCGTTCTGGGCGGCCCGCATCCCAGCGTTGCCGCCGAGGGGTTGGACTTCGAGTCGGTGGAGCGGCCTTACGTCGATATTGTGGTGCGTGGGGAGGGGGAAGCTGCCTGGATCGAGATCTCGGACAAGGTGGAGGACTTCAAGCGGCACAGCCAGGACAAGTCCACCCGAGCTCTGATGGACCCGGAGCGCAAGATCTGGAACGATGTCTTGGGCATCACGTACAAGACGTCAGACGGCCAGCTCTTCCGCAACATGGACGCCAAGCCAATTGCCGACCTGGACAGCCTGCCCTGGCCGGCCTACGACCTGTTCAAGATGGAGCGCTACACCAACCTGCAGCCGGCCACCGATCACATCGACGGCGCGCGTAGCTTCAGCATCTTGACTAGCCGCGGCTGTCCGTATCGCTGCACCTTCTGCTCGCAGTCGATCATGCCCATCAAGTGGCGGGCGCGCACGCCAGAAAACGTCATCGAGGAATGGCGGCATCTGGTGCGTGACT
The DNA here is from genome assembly GCA_034432445.1 of Anaerolineales bacterium. Lineage (GTDB taxonomy): Bacteria > Chloroflexota > Anaerolineae > JAAEKA01 > JAAEKA01 > JANWYQ01. The sequence continues at coordinate 11,279 of DAOUBX010000097.1, read as the reverse complement.
TGGGCGCGCAGGAGATTGGTGTGTTGGACGACAGCGCCAACATCCGTAAGGATCGCCTATACAGGCTGGCCGACATGATCATCGCCGAACAACTCAACCATGTGCCGTGGATCTTTGTCAACGGTATCCGTGCCAACCTGGCCGAGAAGCCGCTGATGGCCCGACTGAAGCAAGCGGGGCTGCGCCGCACGGCCTTTGGCGTCGAGACCGGCAACCCCGAGATCATGAAGACCATCGACAAGAACATCGACCACGACACCATTCGCCAGGCTTTCAAGAATTGTAAAGAAGTTGGCTTGGAGACCATTGGCTTTTTCATCATCGGGCTGCCAGGCGAGACGCGCGAGACCATGCAAGATACGATCAACTTCGCCATCGAGCTGGACCCCCTGATCGCCAATTTCAGCATGATGACCCCCTACCCCGGCACCAAGGTTTACGAGATCGTCAAGCGCCAGGGCCGGTTGCTGGTCACCGACTGGGAGGACTACGTTTTCTTCGAGCAGAAAGCGCGCTACGAGATGGGTGAGATGACAGCTGAGTTGGTCGAAGAGATGTACCGCAAGGCCTATCGCCAGTTCTACCTGCGCCCTGGCCCGATCATGCGGCGCCTGCAAACCAAGGACTTCTGGTTCAACCTGCCACGCAACCTGCGCATTGCTCGCCGCACGTTCTTCAAGAAAGAGGAAAAGACCGAGTTGCGCCGTGCGATAGAAGCGCAGGGATCGATCTAGACGGGCGGCTGGCGCGTCATGTGCCAAGCCGTAATCCGCTCGCAACTCATGTCGCCCGGGCAAGCGCTGGATGGCATGGCTTGGCTACGCCTTAGTTGCTGCTCACTCGTAACTATTCAGGTGCCGGGCACTTGCGACCGGTTTCCAGCTTGAGCCGGCTCTGCAGACGCCCTGGCCAGCGCAGCCTGAAGTGCCCGGCACCTAGGGCTGAATAGTTGCGCTCACTCAACCATTACAAGAATCGCCATTGACAACGGACGAAGCATCATGAGAATATCCCTGATTGGTCCGAAATGGAACGAGATGATCAACAGCTATCCGCCGCTTGGGCTCGGCTATCTGGCGGCGATTGCCGAACAGGATGGGCACGAGGTGCGCATTCATGATTTCGGCCTGTATCCCTCCACCACTGTAGATCAGGATGCTCAGGAGGTCATTGACTACAAGCCGGACCTGCTGGCTTTCACTTCGATGACGACCTCCTATCACTACGTCGAGCAGTTGGTGGCGCGGCTGAAGGATGCGTTGGGCGTGCCTGTGATCATCGGCGGGCCGCACGCCACCACCCTCCCTGAGGGCACGCTGGCCAACCCGCACATCGACTATCTGGTCTACGGCGAGGGTGAATATGTATGGCAGGACTTCCTGCGCGCCTATACCTCAGGCGACACACGCTGGGGTGACATCCCGGGCCTGTGGTACAAGGACGATGGCAAGATCATTCCGGGCGGCAGCCGTAAGCCAATCGAAAACCTGGATGCCTTGCCCTTTCCATCCCGCCATCTGTACGAGCTGGACAAGTATCCCCTCTACGCGCCCAACGGTGAGCCGATGCTGACGGTGCTGAGCAGTCGTGGCTGCCCGTATGCCTGCTCCTTCTGCTTCAAGGGCATCGTGGGTCGCTCTTATCATCAACGCAGCCCGGAGAACATCGTTGCCGAGCTAAAGCTGGTCAGCCAGACCTACAAGATCCGCAACTTCTACTTCATCGATGACCTGTTCACCATCGACGTCAGGCGGTTGGAGAAGATTCTCGACTACTTCATCGAACAACGGTTGGACTTCCGCTGGCGTTGTCTGGCGCGCGTGGATCGGGTTACCCCGCCTTTGCTGAAAAAGATGTACCAGGCCGGTTGCCGCCAGATCCACTTCGGCATCGAGAGCGGCAACGCCGAGGTGCTTAAGCGCACGGCCAAGCACATCGACCTGCAACAGGTGCGCGATGCGGTGCGTTGGACTGAAGAAGCCGGCATTCGCTCAAAAGGATATTTCATCCTTGGCCTACCTGGCGACACGGAAGAGACGATGCGGGAGACTATCGAGTTTGCCGCAAGCCTGGATCTCACAGAAGCCATGTTCTCGATTGCTACGCCCTTCCCCGGCACCAAGCTGTGGGACGAGCTGGTGATGAAAAACCCCGGCATGGCCTACAACGCCGACTTCACCAAGAGCTACTACTACAACAACTACGCCGCTGAGATCGCGCCCTTCATGAACGTCTCTGAAGTCGGCGATGAGCAGTTGAGCGGCATGGCGCTGGTGGCACGCGAGCGCTTCCAACAAGCTAAGGAGCAGCGCAAGTTCGTTAAGTATTTCGGCCCCCAATGGGGAAGGCGCGTCTATCAGGTGGCCAAGATCAAACCGGTGAACGCGGCGGCTAAGCTGGCCCTGAACGCCGGTCTTTTCCCCAAGTTCCGCCAACTGCAGCCGCGCGAGGGCGCCAGCTCGTGGGCGTGACGGTAGCCGGTGAACGGTGAATGGCAAGCCGTACTCGATGATCAGCTGCTTGCTCACCGGTCACCGATCAGTGTTAAACCAACATGACAGACCAACCAACCAACAACGGCTCCCCTAGCCGTCGGCCAGAGCAGCCGTTGTTTACCATACCGTCAGAATTGGACAATTCGCCTGCCGCTAAAGCGCAACGCCGTGTGCGGCACGAGATGAAGAGGCTGCGCAACAGCGTGCTGGCCCCGGTTAAGTGGGCAGCCTACGAGACAGGCCAGACACGGCTGGTGCCGCCGCCGGACCGTATGTACATCGAGTCCACGAACATCTGCAACCTGGACTGCGTGATGTGCCCGACCGGGCTGAAACAGGTGACGCGGCCCAAGGGCTACATGGACTTCGACCTATTCAAGGCCATCGTGGACGAGATGGCGCCCTACGTCAAGGCGACCACCCTGCACATCTGGGGTGAGCCGCTGATGCACAAGCGCATCTTTGACATGATCGCCTACTGCCGGCAGAAGGGGCTGCGGGCCGAGATCAGCACCAACGCCACCCTGTTGGACGAGCGCAAAGCCAAAGGCCTGCTCGACGCCGGACTCGGCACGATCTATCTCTGCCTGGACGGTTTTCGGCCGGAGACCTATGAGGCGATCCGCGTTAAGGCCGACTACGACCGCACCAACGCCAACATTCGTCGCTTTCTGGAACTCAAGATGCAGGGCGGCTATGCTAACCCCTACGTCAACCTGCAAATCATCCAGATGGAGCAGACGATGGATGAGATCGACGAGTTCGTCAAAGCCTGGAGCCTGCCCGGCGTCGATCACATCAACGTCAAGCCGTTCGACTCGTGGGGTGGCCAGGTAGAGCAAATCGCCCAGTTGCGTGCCGATGACCCAGCCAGCTTCGTGCCACCGCAGCGCTATGCTTGTCCCAACCTGTGGTATCATGTCCACATCTATTGGGACGGCCGCATCGCAATGTGTGATCGCGATTTCAACCTGGCCTACGACTTGGGCAGCGTCATCAGCCCAGATGGCCAGGTTGAGGTGATGAAGAACTGGAATGGCCCGAAAATGCAAGAGCTGCGCCGGCTGCATGTCGAGGGCCAGGCGCACACCGTGAAGCCCTGCGACACCTGCGTGGAGTGGGCTTGGTGGAAGCCGCGGCTGTTCGGCGGCTACGGCAACTACAACGCCGCCCTGCTCGAGAAGAAAGACCAGCGCGACAGCGGGATGGGCAGTAGCCAGTGATCGGTGGACGGTGAGCGGTTGACGCTGGTTCGGTGACCCATTGGTTGAGGCGCGTCGATTTGCGTCAGGCCCGACAGTGCCGACGGCTCGCCTCAAGCGTGTTGCCGCAGCGCAACAGCTCGCAACGGCGATGATCACTGAACACCGAATAGAACGGTAAACACATAACATGGCAGTTCGCAAAGTCTACTTGATCCAGCCTGGCCGCGATGGCAAGATATTCGGCAAGGCAACCATGGCGCCGTACACGTTGATGCGGTTGGCGTCCCTGGTGCCCGATGCGATCGATGTCGAGATCGTGGACGAGGATGTCCGGCCCGCGCCTTTCGATGCTATGGGGCCAGGCGATCTAGTCGGCATCACCGCCAAAACCCTGCAGATCGATCGAGCGCGCTGGATCGCTGAAAGGGCGCGGGCGCGCGGGGCGACCATCGTGGTCGGTGGCACCCACGCTACGCTGGCGCCGGACGAGGTGTCGGTCTGGGCAGACAGCATCGCTGTAGGTGAGGCCTATCGCACCTGGCCGCAGATGATCGCCGATTTCGACCGCGGGGTGCTGCAGCCGCGCTACGTGGACACCGAATGGGCCAACCTGGACCATTTGCCGCCGATCGCCGAGCGCGTGTTGCGCCAGGTGGATGAGAACAAAACCTACTGGACACCCTATCTTGAGATCACCCGCGGCTGCCCCCGCAACTGCACCTTTTGCACAGCGATTCGTGTGTCCGGCCGCGTCATGCGGCTGCGGCCGGTAGAGCACGTGGTCGAGGAGATCGAGCGCCGTCGGCTCAAGCGCTTCTTCCTGACCGACGACAACTTTGGCCTGAACTTCCGGCTCTACCCAGAGTACATGGAGGAGTTGTTCAAGGCGCTGCGCAAATTGCCGTTGCACGGCTGGACGGCGCAAGCCGAGCAAATGGTTGCCGATTACCCCGATCTGCTCAAACTGGCGCGCGAGGCGCACCTGGACAAGTTCTTCATCGGCTTCGAGAGCGCCAATCCCAACAACCGTCAGGAGCTGGGCGGCAAAGCCAAGGGCAACATCGAGCGCTACCGCCAAGTGATCGAACGCATCCATGCGGCCGGCATCGGCGCTGTGGGCCTGTTCGTCTTCGGCTTCGACGGCGACCCGCCTAGCATCTTCGAGCACACCTACGACTTTATGCGCACCAGCGAGTTGGATGGCATCAGCATCACCATCTTGACCCCTTACGTCGGCACCCCGCAGCGGGCCAAGTGGATACAGGAAGATCGCTTGCTGCCTAACGTGCCCTGGTCGTTGTATGATACCAACCATGTGACCTATTATCCGGCGCAGATGACGCCCGAGCAGCTGGCGCGCGGCTACGATTGGCTGTCGCGCAAACTCTATGGCTGGGGCGGCATTGCGACCCGTGGCCTGCGACACCTGGCGCGGCAACCGTTGCGCGACTGGCGACGTCGCGCCTTCTCCAGTTTCAGCACCGACTACGGCTATCGGCTGGAGTGCAGTCACCGCGATTGGGTGCCGGCCGACGACGGCATCGGCAAGGCGGTGCGCAACGGCGGTCAGCGTGTGGTGACAGCGTTCTCCTAACGCTGGCTCTTGGCACTATCATCTGCGTCTACAACATTCGAGGCAACAAAACATGCGTGTTATTCTGGCGAGTCCCGAAGCAAAAGTTTGGTCCGAACGCAAACACATTCCTCTCGGCCTAGGTTACCTGGCGGCAACCTTGCGCGAAGCCGGCCATGAGCCGTTCATCTACGACGCTGCCATCGAAGATGTGCCGGTCAACTACCACATTGAACAGGCAGAAGCGGCCGGCAAACCCTTCGAGCTGATCGGCATCACCGCCACTACGCCGTTGATCGGCGACGCCTGGGAGATGGCCAAGCTGGCTAAGCGCTACGGCCTGACTACCGTGCTCGGCGGCCCGCATCTGACGATCATGCCGCGCGAGAGCCTGGAGCCGCCGCATGAATACGTGGACTACGTCTTCAAGGGCGAGGCTGAACATACCCTGTTAGAACTGGTGGACACCATCGAGGCCGGTCGGCCGGTTGAACTGCTGCCCGGCATGCACATGCGGCGCAAGGGGCAGATCATCTCGGACCTCAGTTCTCCTATGATCGAGGACTTGGACAGCTTGCCTTTCCCGGCGCATGATCTGTTCAAGATCGATCGCTACACCAATCTGCAGCCGCTGACCGACGGGTTGGATCCGCACGCTCGCTCCTTCACGATCCTGACCAGCCGCGGCTGCCCATACAAGTGCACCTTCTGTTCTAAGCCGGTGACGGGCGACACCTGGCGCGGCCGCAGCGTGGAAAACGTCGTGGCCGAATGGCGCTGGCTGGTCAAGGACTTGCACGCCACGGAGATCGGTGTCACCGACGACATTTGGAACTTAAAGCTCGACCGTGCCAAGGAGCTTTGCCGCCGGCTGATCGCCGAGGGGCTAAACACGGTGCCTTGGGTGACCGTGCACGGTATGAAGGTCAACCACACCGACTTGGAGCTGTTCCAGCTAATGAAGGCCGCCGGCTGCAAGCGCGTCGGCTTTGGCGTGGAGAACGGCGATCCGTGGATGTTGCGCAACGTGATTCGCAAGGGACAGACCTTAGAGCAGGTGCGTGAGGCGTTCAAGAACGCCAAGGCGGCCGGCCTGCAGACCATGGGCTTCTTCATTTTCGGCATGCCCAACGAGACCGAGGAGACCATGGAAGCCACCATTCAGCTGGCGCTGGAGCTCGATCCTGATTTGGCGAATTTTATGCTCGCAGCCCCCTTCCCTGGCACGAAAATGTATGATATGATTCGCGAGGGCGGCGAGATCTTCGCCCATGAGTGGCCGGACTACGCCATTCACGAGCAAAAGTCGCGCTTTACGATGAACGATGGCCAGTACGATCCTGATCTAGTGGTGCGCAAGTGGCGCGAGGCCTATCGTCGCTTCTACCTCTACCGGCCCAAGCGGGTCTGGGAGAAGATGTCTAAGAAGAGCTTCTGGCTGGACTTGCCGCATACCGCAGACAATGCCCGACGCTTCTTCATCGGCCAAAAAGCTCAGAATGGCCACAACGGTCGAGTGAACCCAGAAGAGCCGGTGACGAGTGTAAAGGGCATCTTGAAGCGGGCGCTTTGAGTTCCGTCAGTCAATGTGGTACTTCTATTGACATCGTGTACCTTGGAGGCAACCTTCGTGCCTTTGTTCAACACGAAACTAAGAAAACAATCCAATATCCTATGGCTCGACCTGGGCGACCTAGGTGACCTGGTCAACCCGGGAGGGCCGCATGAGCAGTGGCAGGACCACGGTCTAGGCCTGCTGCGCACCATCCTCAAGCAGGCCGGCATCCAGACCGACCTGGCCTCAACCCGCGCCGTGACCTCGTGGGACCAGCTCAAGCCGCAGCTGGCCGGCTACGACATACTGCTGATGAACGTCCGCAGCTACACCTACCCGCCGGCGCTGAAGGCAGCCAAGCTGTTCAAGGAACTCAACCCCAATGGGCTGGTGCTGACCGGCGGCATGCACGCCACGGTGGCGCCCGACGAGATGGAGTCTATCCCCGAGTTCGATCGCATCTGCATGGGACCGGGCGAGAAGGTGATCGTGGACCTGGTGAAGGACCCACTGGCATTCCCGCGCGTGTTCTCGGCCGAGGGCGCCAAGTCCATGACCGAGTGGCCCATGATCGACCGTACTATGTGGCCCAAGCCGGTCGGTTGGCGCATGCAACGCAAGTGGAAATGGCGCTGGCCGATGGAGCCGGAGTGCGGCTGGGGGCCGGGGCCGGTGGCTACGATCATAACCAGCCGCGTCTGCCCTTGGCAGTGCGTGTTCTGCAACGAGAACAGCTACATCCCCAACATGGGCCGGCGTTCGGTGGATCAGGTGATCGACGAGTTGAACTACCTCGACCGCACCTACGGCGTCGGCTCGGTGGTCATCCACGACTCGATGTTCTTCCAAAATCCGAGCTGGCTGCGCGAGTGGATCGACAAGTATCCGCGTCTGACCAAGCGTTGGACCTATTGGGCGGCCGGCCGCGCCGACACGGTCCGCCAGTGGCCCGATCTGTTCGAGGCGTTGGTAAAGGAGACCAACTGGCGCACCATCAGCATCGGCTTCGAGTCGGGCAGCGATCGTATCCTCAAGCTGCTGAACAAAGAGTGTAGCGAGGAGGACAACTACTTTGCCATTGACCTGGTGAACCGTCTGGGCGACGAACTGGAGGCCAAGGGCGAGAAGCCGCCGGTGTTCTGGTCCAACATTATGCTGGGTATCCCCGGCGAGACGCATGAGGACGCCTTCAAGACCATGCGCATGCTCAAGCGCATGAAGCGCGTCATGCCCTCGATTGCCTTTTATGCCCCTTACCCTGGCTCGGCCTTGGGCTATCAGTTGATCGCCGAGGGCAAGAGTCTGATGAGCAAGGAGAACTACCATCGCTTCCCCGACGACGAGAAGGTCAAAGGTGTGGACTACCAGTTCTACCGCGACCTGCTTGCCGGCAAATACGACGCCGAGATCAACCGCGGCTTGAACGGCGGCGCGCGGGGGGCGGAGGTGTATCAGGGGACGTTGATCAAGGCATGAGTTGGTAGACAAGTAGACAAGGAAACGAGTGGACAAGGCCGGAAATCCCGTCTACGTACTTGTCCCCCCTGTATCCTTGCCTACTTGTCTACTTGTCTACTTCCACCATGAGCAGTTTCAGCAACCCTCACTACATGTACCTGTTCGAGCTCGCCAACGGCAAACAAAAATTGGCCTATGGCGAGTCGCCGGAAGACGCGTTGAATATTCTGCGTATTCGTTTAACTGACGAAGAGATGGCGCAGATCAAACCGGATCGTTTTGTAAGAATTAACCAGCGCGAACTGCAGAAGTACGTTCACAATCTAGGTTAGATCGACCACCGATTCGGACGGATTGTAGCCCGATAAGCAACCGCAACTATTCAGGCTTCGGACACTGGCGACGGCCTCGTCGGCTCAGGTCGGCTTCGCTGACACTCCTGAGAGCGTCGACGCAAGCGCTTGGCGTCTTGGGCCTGATAGTTGTGAATAACTTTATGTTCGGAAAGGACGAGTCCCATGACTAGTGTACTGGTGGTCTATCGCGACGGTGTGTTGGTCCCTGAAGCCGATCTGGCCTTGCTGGAAGACGGAACGAGCTTCGTTGTGCAGATACCGGAGCCGCCGGCTGACGCCGCTGCCTCTGGTGCTCCGTTCAGCACTGCATCCGACAAAGATGCCGACGAGTTCGAGTTCTTCCATTGGCTGGATGGCAAATGGGGCGTGCTCAGTTCTGAGGAGGCCCAGCGCCTCATCGACAGCGATGAGTGGCTGGCTTGGAACCTCTTCCAGAGCCGGGCCTCTAGCACCTGGCTGCTGTAGACTATCTCAGTCCGGCGACATGCTTTAGCAACCTGGCTCAGCCAGGAAGCCCTGCCGGTCGGCGGTGCAGACAACAGCGCCGCTGATAGCACGAAACCCAGCATCTCGCACGGCAAAGTGAGAGATGTAGGGTTCTTGCTTCTTGTAAACATAACGCAATGCGTCACGGGGACTCCACACACAGACGAATGATCGGCCTTCTCCCCAAGTTACCCCTTTACTGGTCCTTTCGGCGTTTTGGCTGGCCACGCTTGTATCCCTTCAGTGTGGTCATCAGCATTAGCTTCCGCTGCAACAGCAAATGCCGCACGTGCGACGTGTGGCGCAAACCCAACGACGATCTCACGCTGGCGGAGTGGGACAAGGTCTTTCAGAAACTTGGCCCGACGCCGGTCTACATGACGTTTACCGGTGGTGAGCCTTTTCTGCGCGACGACCTGGACCAAATGGTGATCAGCGCCTACCGCCACTGCCGTCCAGAGTACATCACCATCCCCACCAATGGCCTCCTGCCGGACCGCGTCCTGGCCCAGGCTGAAAACATCGTGCGCACCTGTGAGCGGTCGCAGGTAGGCATCAACCTGAGTCTGGACGGTATCGGCGCCGTGCACGACGATATCCGTGGAGTGCCAGGCAACTGGGATAAATCCATGGAGACCTGGCGGCGGCTGAAGGATTTGCAGAGCCGCCACAAGAACCTGGTGTTGACCGTGCACACGGTGATCAGTCGCTTCAATATCCATTTGTTCGAGGAGACCTACGAGGGTTTACAAAAGCTCCAACCCGACAGCTACATCACCGAGGTGGCCGAAGAGCGCGTGGAGCTAGACACGGTGGGCTGGGGTATCACGCCGCTCGCTGAGCAATATGCGCCTGTGGCCGACTTCTTGAGCGAAAAGGCTCGCCAAGCGCCCGCCAAAGGCATCGCTCGCTTCACCCAAGCCTTCCGCGCCCAGTACTATCAACTGGCCAAGCGCACCTTGCTGGAGCGCACCCAGGTCATCGACTGCTACGCCGGCTGGGCCTCGTGCCAGATCGGCCCTAACGGCGACTTGTGGAGCTGCTGTATCCGCGCCGAAGGGGTCGGCAACCTGCGCGACACCAACTACGACATCGGGCCCATCTGGTTCGGCGAGGAGATGGCCCGCTTGCGCCGCTCCATCGCCAACAAGGAGTGTCACTGTCCCATGGCCAACGCTAGCTACGCCAACATGCTGCTGCACCCGCCCACCATGGCCAAGGCGGCGTTGGATGTGGTCAGATAATGCGGTCTTCCGGCTCTGCAAGCGCACACCGTAGACTGATTACGCAGTTGGTGTTCCTGCCATGCGTCCGCAACTTCGAGTTCTGACGGTTGAACAGATCGAGAGCATCCTGGCCGAAGCCAAGCGTATCCTGGCCGAGGTCGGCATCGAGGTGCGCGGGACGCAGCTGCGGCAGCGGCTGTTGGACGCCGGGTTGTCGCTCGACGCCGCGGGACAGCGTGTGCTTTTTGCACAGGATGTGGTTGACCGCGCCTTGGCTAGCGCGCCGCGCTCCCTCACGCTCTACGATCGATCCGGCTCGCCCTATGCGACCTTAGCCGATGATCGGGTGCACTTCGTGCCCGGCTCGAGCGGGCTATACATCGCTGATCCCCGCAGCGGCGTGCGGCGGTTGGCCTTCACGGCTGACTTCGTCGACTACGTGCGGCTGGCCAGCACACTGGAACACATCGCCTATCTTGCCACTGCTTTCTCCACAGCCGATGTGCCGCCGACCATTGCCGACGCCTGGCGGCTCTACCTCGTCTTGACCCAGGCGCAGAGACCGGTGGTGTCGGGCGCCTTCACCGAGCATGGCGTCCCGCGCATGGCCGAAATGCTGGCTCTCTTCCGGCAAGACCGCCGTGACCTGGCCGCGCGGCCGCTGGCCATCTTCACCGTGACCGCTACCGGCAACTTCCGCTACGGCGAGGACTCCTGCCAGAACCTCTTAGACTGCGTTGAGTGGGGCATTCCGGTCGAGATCGTACCGGTGACGCTGATGGGCCTGGTGGCGCCGGTGACGACCATCGGCGCCACTGTTTTTCACACCGTGGATGTCCTCGCTGGCGTGGTGATGGCGCAGATCATTCGGCCGGGCGCGCCAGTACTTTTCGGCGGCGCGCCGGCAGCCTTCCACATGCGCGAG
>DAOUBX010000096.1:0-20645 GCA_034432445.1 Anaerolineales bacterium | reverse complement strand
CTTGCGACCGGTTCCCAGCTTGAGCCGGCTCTGCAGACGCCCTGGCCAGCGCAGCCTTAAGTGCCCGGCACCTAGGGCTGAATAGTTGCGGATCGGCTACTTCTGAGGTCCTTTTCCGGGCGAATTTTATCCCTTGCCAAAAGGCTCGATCAAGCGTACAATAACCGCCATGGCGCATGTCAAGATCGCTCCGTCTATCCTAGCAGCTGACTTCGCCTGCCTCGGCCGGCAGATCGAAGAGGCGCATCGGGCAGGGGCCGATTGGATCCACGTTGATGTCATGGATGGCCGTTTCGTGCCTAACATCTCCGTCGGTATTCCTGTGCTGCAAGCCGTGCGTCGCGTCACCGATCTGCCCTTGGACGTTCACCTGATGATTGTCGAACCGGAGCGCTACGTGGAAGCGTTTGCGCGCGCCGGTGCAGACCGCTTGACCGTCCACGTCGAGGCCAGCCCACACTTGCATCGCACTGTGCAGCAAATTCGCCAGCTTGGGCTGCGCGCCGGCGTGGCGCTCAATCCGGCCACCCCTGCCGGCGCGGTGGAGGAAATCCTGCCGGATGTGGATCTGATCCTAGCGATGACTGTCAACCCCGGCTTTGGCGGGCAGCACTTCATCCCAACCGTGTTGCCCAAACTGCGGCGCCTGCGCCAGATGATCGATGCGTTAGGCGCAGATATCGAGCTGGAGGTCGATGGAGGCATTGACCAACACACGGCCGGTCTCGTCACCGCGGCCGGCGCCACCGTGTTGGTAGCAGGCAGCGCCATCTTCGCGTCGCCGGTGGGCATTGCTGAGGCCCTGACGCAGCTGAGAGAAGCCGTGTAACTGTGCAACGGCGGCCGGCGGGCCACAACAAAAACGCCGGAACCCCTGGCGGTTCCGGCGCTGTCAAGCAAAAAGCCGATAGAACTCGGCTATCGGCTTTTCGCTAGCTGGCTTTGCTCATGGCCTTGAGGCATTTGGTGCACACCACCTTGCGAGTGGGCTTGCCGTCGATGATAAGCGTGGTGCGCTGCACATTGACATTCCAACGGCGCTTGGTGGCACGCATCGAGTGACTGACGTTGTTGCCAAACCGTGGGCCACGGTTACAAATTTGACATTTGGCCATCTGATTTCTCCTCTTTTGCAAATGAAAACCCCGAGGCTGTGCGCCGCGGGGCCATGTCCTGGCCGATGTGAGCACATCATACCATAGCCATGACCAATCTGCAAACTTGCCGGGCCACAAGCGTTCTGTTCAGATAACGTCACTGTTCAGCCAAAGGTGTCGGGCACTTTAGTCTGCGTTGACAAGGGTGTCTGCAAAGCCGACTTAAGCTGCAGACCGGTCGTGGTTCCCAATGCCCGGCGTCTGAATAGTCGCCAGATATTTGCCTGCCCCGCATCGGCCGCGCAGGCTCTGACAACCACAGAGAAGTGCTGGTACGAACATGCGTGATGACAGCAACCTTGGTCGCATCGAAGTAGCTCCGTCCGCCATCGCCTCGTTGGCCGCTGAAGCGGTCAAAGAATGCTATGGCGTTGTTGGCATGAGTAGCCGCAGCTTCCTGACCGACATCGCCGGCACGCTGCAGCGCAACTCGCCGCGCGGTATCGACGTGCATGTCAAAGATGACAGCGTTGTCGTGGACGTGTACGTCATTGTGGAGTACGGCACGCGCATCACCGAAGTGGCCGGTGGCGTCATGCGACGCGTGCGCTTCACGCTGGAAAACACCTTGGGCCTGCGTGTGGAAGCTGTCAACGTCCACGTGCAGGGGTTGCGCGTCAGCGACCATAACTCCCATCAGCAATGAATCCACCAAGAGGACTTCCGTTGAGCAATTCTGCAGCCAAGCCGGCGCCTTCGGCGCGCTCAACCGCTGACCACCTACCACCCCGTGTTGCGGGCGCTCTATGGGGAGCGTCTGCCAATGGGCGTCTGGAATATCTGGACGGTCACCATCTCAAACACATGGTGTGGGCCGGCTACGTCTGGCTCGAACAGCACCGTGAGATTGTCAACGCCCTCAATGTTTTTCCTGTGCCAGACGGCGACACGGGCACGAACATGTACCTAACCATGCGCGCTGCCTGGAACGAAATCGCTAAAAGCGACGAAAACAACATCAGTCGCATTGCGCAGGCGGCCGCCCAGGGCGCGTTGATGGGCGCGCGGGGCAACTCCGGCGTGATTTTGTCGCAGATTCTGCGCGGCATTGCTCATGCTTTCCGCAACAAGGATCGCATCGACGCCCACGACATGGTCGCCGGGTTGCAGCGCGGGTCAGACACGGCCTACAAAGGCGTGGTCAAGCCGGTGGAAGGCACCATCCTGACCGTTGTGCGCGAGGCCGCTGCGGCTGCACAAAGGGCCGCGGCGGTCGATCAGGATCTGCGCTTTGTGTTGGATCGCACGGTGCAAGCCGCGCAGGAAACGGTCGAGCGCACGCCTGCTCTGCTGCCTGTGCTAGCCAAAGCCGGGGTGGTCGACTCCGGTGGCAAGGGTCTTTACTACATCCTCGATGGCATGTTGCGCGGCCTGCGCGGCGAGGATGTTGCAGCCGGCCTGGCTGTTGGCGAAACAGCCCCTGTGTCCGGTGGCGCTGTGGTGGTCGATCCCTTCAACCTCCCTCCTGTTCGCTACGGCTTCGACGTCCAGTTTCTGATCTGGGGCGCCAACCTGAACGTCGACGCCATTCGCAATCGCATCACCGAATTGGGCGACTACGCCCTGGTAGAAGGCAGCAGCACCGTGGTCAAGGTGCACGTACACGCCTTTGACCCGAGCGCGCCGTTGGCTTACGGCTACAGCCAGGGCTTTTTGACCGACGTGGTCATCGAGAACATGGACGCCATGGCTGCGGCGGGTACGGTGCCGGAGGATGTGAAGGACATGCTCAGCACTGCGCTGCCAACGGTGCAGGTGATGGAGGGCGTCGAAGGCATCGGCGTCATTGCTGTGGCCCCAGGGCCAGGGTTGCGCCGGGTGTTCGAAAGTCTCGGCGTGGGAGCCGTCGTTTCTGGGGGACAGACCATGAACCCCAGCACCGAAGAGCTGTTGCAGGCGATCAATGCCTTAGCGACCGACGAGGTGATTCTGCTGCCTAACAACAGCAACATCTTGCTTGCGGCGCGTCAAGCGCAGCAGTTGAGCCACAAGCATGTTGAGGTGGTGCCCGCGCGCACCGTACCGCAGGGCATCAGCGCGCTGCTGGCTTTCAACTTACAGGCGAGCCTGGCAGAAAACGTCGCGCTCATGAGCCAGGCTCTAAACGCCATCGACACCGGCGAAGTGACCGTGGCCGTGCGCGATGCCAGCATCGACGGCATCGAGGTGCATGCGGGCGATGTCATTGGCCTGCTGAACGACACCCTGACTACTAAGGGCCAAACGCCGCAAGAGGTGGTGCACATGCTGTTGGCTCAGATGAATGCTCATCAGGCCGAGATCATCACCATCTACTATGGCGAGGACGTCAGCGCAGAGACAGCCGAGGCGCTTGGTGCGGAGCTGGCGCAAGTCTATCCCCAACAAGAGATAGAAGTAATCGACGGCGGTCAGCCGTATTATCATTTCATCATTTCAGCCGAATGAGCGCCGCTCGCGTTCAAAAGGAGCGTTCTGTGGCTCGTGTAGCTGTAGTAACGGACAGCAATGCTTTTCTAGCGCCTCAATTGGCCCAGCGCTTAGGCGTGCACGTGTTGCCGCACACGATTCATTTACAACAGGGCAATTTTAAGGAAGGATGGGACTTGACGCCCGCCCAATACTTCCGCATGTTGGCGCAGAGCGCTCCAAACTTCATGCCCCGCGCCTCCGGCCCTTCGCTAGAGGACTTTCTTGACTTGTACACCCGGCTGCACTCGCAGACCGACCAGATCATCTCGCTGCATATTTCCAGCCATCTGAGCGACACGGTGGAGACGGCGCGCGCAGCACGCCGCATGCTCCTAGGGCGCTACCAGATCGAGGTCATCGACAGCCAGTCGGCTACGGTGGGGTTGGGCATGTTAGTGCAAGCGGCTGCGGCAGCCGCGCAGGCCGGCCACGATCTGGAGTCTTGTGTGCGCCTGGTGCGCGGCATGATGCCGCACATTTATCTCTTTTTCCTCGTCAAGCATTTGTCGTACCTGGAGCGCGAGCAACGCATCAGTCCTGCGCAGTCGCTGCTTGGATCTATGCTGCGCTTGATGCCGCTGTTGCAAATCGAGGACGGCGAAATCATCCCGCTGGAGAAGGTACGCTCTAGCCAGCGCGGCATCGACAAGCTGTACAACTACGTATCAGAGTTTGCGCATATCCAGCAGGCTACGATCGTGCAGCAGGGGTTCGACGAGGAAACGAACGAGCTGCTGGAGCGCCTTAAGGCCGCTCATCCGCAAAAGAAATTCCCCGTTCTCACCTACAACCCGTCGCTGGCCGTTCACATCGGACCTGAGGCGCTGGGAGTAGTAGTTTTCGAGCGCATTGTGTGAGAACAACGACCAGAGGCCATGGCAGGGTGGGATGATTGCAAACACCGCATTGGACCGTCTAAGGAAGATCTTAAAACTCGAGCAACAGATGGGCTACCGCAACAAGGCTGTGATCGGTGGTCTGGAACGGCTCAGCGAGCGATGGCGCGTCGACGCCGAGCGCGAATGTGTTACGCCGGCGCAACACGCTGTCGTTGAGCACATCGTCGCCGATCTCGGCGCCTATGCCGCGCTTTCCACACAGCCGGAACGACGTCAAGCCATCGAGAGCTTGTTGACCACCATCGATAGCTGGCCCCCTGCGACCGCGCAAGAAGCATCGAAAGAAGCGTCTAATGGGGAGGCCCGGCGTCGCGAGGTTGAAGCGCAACCGCCCACGCCAGATACGACGAGCGCCTCTCTCCCGCCGCAGGAGGCCCCGGCCGGCCGTGGGCCAGCGCGCTCACCTGCTGCCGCAGCGCCTGCGTTACCTGCTGCGGCTGCGGCCACACGGCCTACGCCGGTTGGCTCGGCGAGCTTGCAGGCGTCGGTCAGCCGTCTGGCTGGCGTCGGCCCCGGTTACTCCAAACACTTGGCCCGCATGGGCATCCACACCATTGGCGACTTGCTGTGGTTCCTGCCGCGGCGCTATGTTGACTACACCAGCCTGAAGCCAATCGTACAGCTGCGCTACGGCGAAGATGTGACCATCATCGCTAACCTGTGGGACATCAAGAGCCGGCGACTGCCCGGTCGCAACGCCACCATGGTCACCGGACTCTTGGGCGATTCCACCGCCACGATCGAGGTCACCTGGTTCAATCCCTATCAGGCCCGGCGCCTGGTTATCGGCAAGACCTATGTCCTCAGCGGCCGCGTAGACAGCTACCTGGGCAAGCTGGTCATGCGCAACCCGGAATGGGAGCCGCTGGACCGCGAGCAAGTCCACACCGGCCGCTTGGTCCCCTTCTATCCGCTGACCAAGGGCTTGAGCATGCGCTGGATGCGCGAGCTGCAAAAACAAGTGGTGGAGAGCTGGGGACGCCGTGTGCACGATCATCTGCCCGAAGAAGTGCGGCGGCGAGCGGGCCTGATGACGTTGGGTGAAGCGCTGGAACAGGTGCACTTTCCGGCCAGTCAGGCGCACTTGAAAGAAGCGCGGCGGCGGCTGGCCTTCGACGAGCTCTTCCTGATCCAGATCGGCGTGTTGCGCCAACGCAAAGCCTGGTTAGGTTTGCCGGCCCAGCCTTTCCCCCTGCCGGAAAACGCGCAGGCCGCGTTTGTGCAAGCGCTGCCCTATCGATACACCGCAGCGCAGGCGCGCGCGCTGCGCGCTATCCTGGAAGACCTGGCTCGCCCCAAGCCCATGAGCCGCCTGCTGCAGGGTGATGTGGGCTCGGGCAAGACCGTGGTGGCCGCCAACGCCATGTGGAGCGTCGTGGTCAACGGCGCCCAAGCCTCCATGATGGCGCCGACAGAGATCCTGGCCGAACAACACTATCGCAGCCTGAGCCAGCTCTTCAGCCAGTTGCAGTGGCAGGGCCGGCCGATACGCGTGGCCCTGCTCACCGGCAGCCAGAAAGCCAGCCAACGCCAGCAGACTCTGCGCGCCTTAGCTGACGGTGAGGTGGACATCGCTGTGGGCACCCATGCGCTGATCCAGGAAAGCGTCGAGTTCCATCGTTTGGGGCTGGTGATCATCGATGAACAGCACCGCTTCGGCGTGCGGCAGCGCGCTACGTTGCGCCAGAAAGGCGTGGCCGGCGAGGGCGAGACCGAAGCCGATGCTGAGCCGCAAAGCGTGCCCCATCTGTTGGTGATGAGCGCCACCCCGATCCCGCGCACGTTGTCGCTGACCGTGTTCGGCGACTTGGATGTCTCAGTCATCGACGAAATGCCTCCTGGCCGCCAACCGATCAAAACACGCTGGATGCTGCCGCGCGAGCGCGAGCGCGCTTATGCCTTCTTGCGCCGGCAGGTGCAGGCAGGCCGTCAGGGCTTCATCATCTACCCGCTTGTCGAGGAGTCGGAGAGCTCCGACGTGCAAGCTGCTGTGCCTCAGTACGAGCAGTTGTGCAAGGAAGTGTTCCCCGATTTGCGGCTGGGGCTGCTGCATGGCCGGCTGAAGGGCCCGGAAAAAGACGCCGTCATGCAGGCCATGCAGCGCGGCGATATCGACATCTTGGTGGCCACATCCGTTGTCGAGGTAGGCATCGACATTCCCAACGCCACGACGATCATCATCGAGGACGCCGAACGCTTCGGTCTAGCGCAATTGCACCAGTTCCGTGGCCGCGTGGGTCGCGGCGAGCATCCCTCCTACTGCATTTTGATCTCGAATGCCACCACGCCGAGCGCCACCGAGCGGCTACGGGCGATTGAGGAGCTGCAAGATGGCTTTGCCCTGGCCGAGAAAGACCTGCAGCTGCGCGGCCCTGGCGACTTCTTCGGCACCCGTCAGAGCGGTCTGCCCGATCTGAAAACGGCCCAGCTCAGCGATCTGCGCACCATAGAACAAGCGCGCGCCGAAGCAGCTATCCTTTTGGAACAAGACCCAGACCTAACCCGCCCCGAACACCTGGCGCTCAGCCGCAAGGTCCATCAGTTCTGGCAGGGCGAGGGAGATATCAGCTGATGCCCATTGCACTTTATCCCGGTTCTTTCGATCCCATCCACAACGGCCACATCGACATTGCCGAGCGTGCGGCGGCGCTGTTTCGCGAGCTGGTAGTGGCTGTGTACGACACGCCCTCGTCCAAGCGCTTGTTGTTCAGCACCGATGAGCGCGTGCAGCTTGCGCAGGCTGGCCTGGCCCATCTGCCTAACGTGCGCGTGGTCAAGTACCAGGGGCTGACGGTAGCCTGTGCGCGTGAGATGGGCGCCAAGGCCATCGTGCGTGGTCTGCGCGCGACCTCCGACTACGAGTACGAGTCGCAGCTTGCGCTGACCAACAAAGAGCTGGCTCCCGAAATCGACGTCGTGTGTCTGATCACGGCGCTGCAATACGCCTATCTCAGTTCGACGATTCTCAAAGAAGTGGCCATGCTCGGCGGCGATATTCAACGCTGGGTACCAGAGCCCGTGCAACGCGCGCTGCATGACCGTTTCGTACAACTGCGAGCCGGTAGCTAAAGCCAGCAGCCGCTGGACAGGAGGTGTACCATAGAACTGCAACAGCTTGTCAACCAATTGGAGAGCATCCTCAACGATGGCCGTCGCGTGCCCTTCTCCGATCGCCTGTTGGTCGACGAAGAGGCCTGCCGCAGCGTCATCGATCAGATGCGCGTGTCTGTGCCTGATATGATCAAGCAGGCCGAGCGCATGTTGGGCGAGCGCGATCGCATCATCGCCCAAGCCAACGAGGAAGCCAGTCGCATCGTCCAGATGGCACGCCAACAAGCGACCGAGATGGTCGAGGCACACGAAATCGCCCTGGCCGCGCATCGGCGGTCGGACGAGATCCTGGCACGCGCCGAGCAAGAAGCGGCAGCCATGCGTGTCGAGGCCGACGATTACGCCTTGAACTCTCTGCGCGCCTTGGCGCAACAACTTGACCGGCTGCAACGCGAGGTCGAAAACGGCATACAGACCCTGATGAGCAGCAGACACGGCCGCTGATAGAGCGCGCTGAGGAGTTTGCCGTTTGACATTAAACTGGCACTGCCCTATAATGCCGAAACTGGCGTGGCCAAGGCAACAGGCAACGGGCATACCCCAAAACGCCTGGCCGAGGCCGCCGCTTTTTGCTTATGGACAAGCCAAGGGATGCCGTTTTCAACGTTGCCCAGCTCCTCAAAGAGCCAATCGGCGCCACACGTGACTATGAGGTCTTGGCGCCGATCCACCATCTGTTGCCTGAGCTCATCGCTGCTGAGCCGCTGACCGGCCAGGTTCATCTGTTGCGAACCGACCGCGGGATTCTTGTGCAGGCCAGGTTGCGTGGCAGCGTGGTGGTATCGTGCAGCCGTTGCCTGACCGATGTCAGCGCGCCGGTCACTATCCTCGTCGAGGAGCAGTTTCAGCCGACGGTGGATGTCGTGCGCGGCGTCTTTCTGGAGGTGGACGAAGAGGATGAGGCGCTGCTGATCGACGAACACCACATCTTGGATTTGCACGAAGTGTTGCGCCAAGAGGTGTTGCTGGCGACGCCGATGCAGCCGTTGTGCAAGCCTGATTGCGCCGGCCTATGCCCCACGTGTGGCGAGGACCTTAACCTCGGCCCTTGCTCGTGCGTCCAGACCGATGTCGATGCACGGTGGGCCGAACTAGGCAGCCTGCTGGCAGACGTGGAAGTAGATTGAAAACTACGCACACAGAGCTTTACGATCGAAGAGGAGATTAGAACCATGCCCCCATTGCCAAAGCGCAAGCATTCCAAAGGCCGCCGTGATCGCCGTCGCGCGCACGACGCCTTGCAGCCGCTCAACTTGGTCGAGTGCCCGCAGTGCCACAAGCCGCACCTGCCGCACCGCGCTTGCCCAGAGTGCGGCACCTACCGCGGCCGGACCGTGATTGCGCTGGAAGAAGAAAAGAAGTAAGGGCCCAACACGCCTGACGGTTCCTGTGTCATCCCTGACCGTGCGGGGGATTTGGCGACCCCAGACGCCACGTCCCCCGTATTGTTATGGGCGCAGGATAAAAGCCGGCTCTAGAGACTTTGGACGAGCTATTCGCCTGTGAGCAAGATCGCTTTTCTTTTCCCCGGACAGGGTTCCCAGGTCGTAGGCATGGCTCAGGAGCTGGCGGCGCACTTTCCCAGTGCTGCCGCTACAATGGCCGAAGCCGACGCAGTGCTGGGTTTTGAGCTGTCGCGGTTGTGTTACGAAGGCCCGGCCGAGGTGCTGACCGACACGATCAACGCGCAGCCTGCGCTGTTGGCGGCCAGCATCGCCGCGCTGCGGGCATTGCACGAGGCTCTGCCTACCTTCCCTGCACCTGCGGCGGTGGCCGGCCACAGCATGGGCGAATACTCGGCCCTGGTAGCGGCCGGCGCCTTGACCTACGCCGATGGCCTGCGTCTCGTGCGCGAGCGCGGCCGGCTGATGAAAGCCGCCGACGAGCACAGCCCTGGCGGCATGGCCGCGCTGTTAGGGCTGGACGCAGCTCAAGTTGAGGAGCTCTGTCGCAACGTTCGTGAAACCACCGGCGGTGTGGTGCAGGTCGCCAACGACAACTGTCCCGGCCAAGTCGTGATCTCCGGCGAGGAGGCAGCGTTGGAACAGGCCATGGCGGCCGCGACGGCCGCCGGCGCGCGCAAGGTCGTGCGCCTGGCCGTCAGTATTGCAGCCCACTCGCCCTTGATGGCGTCATCGGCGGCTGCCTTGCGCCAGGCCATCGAGGCCACCACCATCCGCATGCCCACCGTGCCGGTCATCGGCAACGTCAACGCAGAGCCGCTGCGCGATGTGGCTGCCATCCGTGACGAGTTAACAGCTCAGCTCACGGCTGCGGTGCGTTGGACGGACTCGATGCGCTATCTAGTCGGGCTGGGCATCGATACTGTCGTCGAGTTGGGGCCAGGCGACGTGCTCAGCGCGCTGATGAAACGCATCGACCGCAACGTCCGGCGTTTCACCGTTGGCGACCCGATCGGCATCCGCGCCTTGCAGGAAGGGATGAACTGACATGAATGGACTGGCAGGTAAGGTAGCCATCGTCACCGGAGCCAGCCGCGGCATCGGTCGCGGCATCGCCTTGCGCCTGGCGCAGGAGGGCGCCAAGGTGGTGGTCAATCACCGCAACAGCCCTGAGGGTGCCGCCGAAACCGTGGCGTCCATTCAAGCGGCTGGCGGCGAGGCCGTGGCCATCCAGGCGGACGTGGCCGATTTCGAGGAAGCGCAACGGTTGGTGAAGGACACGCTTGCCGTGTTCGGCCGCGTAGATATTCTGGTCAACAACGCCGGCACGACGCGCGACACGCTGCTCATGATGATGAGGGAAGACCAATGGGATGTGGTGATCGACACCAACCTCAAGAGCGTCTTCAACTGTTGCAAGGCCGCTGCGCGCTCCATGGTCAAGAACCGCTACGGCCGCATCATCAACGTCAGCAGCGTCTCAGGTCTGGCGGGACAGGCCGGCCAGACCAACTACGCCGCCAGCAAGGCCGGCGTGATCGGCTTCAGCAAGTCCTTGGCCAAAGAGCTGGGCAGCCGCAACATCACCGTCAACGTAGTGGCGCCTGGCTTCGTGCCCACAGCCCTGACCGAGAGTGTGCTCACGGAGGAGAATCGCCAGCG
This sequence comes from Anaerolineales bacterium, assembly GCA_034432445.1. Taxonomy (GTDB): domain Bacteria; phylum Chloroflexota; class Anaerolineae; order JAAEKA01; family JAAEKA01; genus JANWYQ01. The sequence continues at coordinate 9,962 of DAOUBX010000096.1, read as the reverse complement.
GGCCATCGAGGCCACGCCCCTGGGCCGCCTAGGCACGACCGAGGATGTGGCGGGCGCCGTAGCCTTTTTGGCCTCTGATGACGCCAGCTTCATCACCGGCCAGGTGTTGAGCGTAGATGGCGGCTTGGTGATGCAATGAGTGAAGCGTACAGGAGGCAACCGTGGACACATCTTCTCCCAGCGCGGCCGTTCAGCCAGATGCTGCTGCACCGCCGTCGGGGACAGTCACCATTGCCCCCAGCGTGCTGGCCACCATCGTGCGCATGACGGCCCTGGCGCAGCCGGGCGTGTCGCGCCTATCCCCGCGCACGCCTTCCAGCCTGGGCCGGGTGTTAGGAGGCGGAGCTGTGGCCGAAGGCCTGCGCGTTGAGGTCTTCGACGATAACTCCGTTAGTATCGATGTGCACGTGATCGCCGATCCCAGCGTCAGCCTGAAAGAACTGGGCGAAAGCCTGCAAACCAAGCTGGCGCGCGCCATGGAGCACATGGTAGGCATGACGGTGCGTGCGGTGAATGTTTTCATCGACGAGTTGGAGTTTGGCGCTGCGGCCAGGAAGTAATGACAAGGTGATGTAGGATGAAACTTCGTCGCAAGGCGCGCATCGCCGTGCTACAGGCGCTCTACGAAGCCGATGTCGCCCATCACCCGGCCGGAGAAGCCCTAGAACGTCGCCTGGCAGAACAGAACCTGCCGGAGCCCGTCCAGATGTTTGCACGGCGGCTCTTGACCGGGGTTCTGCGGCATTGCCACCAACTCAACGCCATGATCATCCGCCACGCGCCGGAGTGGCCGCTCGACCAAATGGCGGTGATCGACCGCAACATCCTGCGCATGGCGCTGGTCGAGCTAGGCGATCCGATCTTCGACACGCCGGTGAAGGTGGCCATCAACGAGTCCGTGGAGATGGCCAAGCTCTTTGGCAGCGACAGCAGCCCCCGCTTCGTCAACGGCGTGCTGGGCGCCGTAATGGCAGAGGGAGAGCGTCCGCGCTTGGCGGAGGAAGTGCTTCTCCCGGGGGATGATCTGGTGTTGACGCCTGAGCCGACACCGTCAGCCGAGGCTACGGCTAAGGTGCCCCTATGAATCTGTTCGGGATCGGCACGGGCGAGCTTCTGATCATTTTGCTGATTGCGTTGCTCGTTTTGGGGCCAGAGCGATTGCCGGAGATCGCCAGGTTATGGGCCAGGTTCAGCCGGACAGTGGGGCAGTTCACGCGCGCTTGGCAGCATTTCAACGCGCAGCTGAACGCCGAGCTCAACCGTGAGCTCAACGTCGACACGAAGCGTCCTGCTGCCCCTTCGCCGGCAACAAACCCGAGCGCCGTCGAAACCGCTTCCCGCACGATCGCCCCTCCTCCCTTGCCGGCAACTACCTCCGATCATGATGGCCCCGCAGAGCTGGCAGATTCGCCGGACCTTCCCTCCCAGCCGGCTGCCGCTGACCTCAAACCCACCGAGACCTCCCGCCATGAGTCCGAATGACGATTTCGAAAGCGCCTGGCGCGCCCAGTATGAGGCGGTACGGCCGCATTTGGAGGAGCTACGCCGGCGTTTGATCGTGGCCGGAATTGCTTTGTTCGTAGGGGCGATGATTGCCTTCACGTTCACCGGGCAAGTCATCGAGTTTATCGCCCATCCGGTTGGCGGCCGGCAAGGCTTGCAAGCCATCGAAATCACCGAGAACATCGGCGTCTACATGCGCACTGCGCTGACCCTGGGCGCCATTCTCGCCATGCCGGTGATCATCTACGAGATCGTGGCTTTCATTGTGCCCGGCTTGACAGACAATGAGAAGCGCGTGCTCTACATCGCCCTGCCCTTCGTGGTGATCATGTTCCTGGCCGGGGTGGCCTTTGCATATTTCGTGATGTTGCCGGTAGCCATTCCCTTTTTGACGAGCTTCGGTGACATCCCCACAACGCCGCGGCCCAAGGACTACATTGGCTTTGTCACGCGAGTAACCTTTTGGATCGGCGTGGCTTTTGAGACACCGCTGGTCATTGCCCTGTTGGCGCGCTTTGGCGTTATCACGCCCGATCAGTTGCGCCGCAGCTGGCGCGTGGCCATCGTGATCATCGCCGTGGTTGCCGCTTTGATCACCCCCACCATCGACCCCTTCAACATGCTGATTGTCATGCTGCCCTTGCTGGGCTTGTACATCTTGAGCATTTTCTTGGCCCGCTGGACCTACCGTCAACGCACATGAACCGGCGGCGCCGCCCACGCGCAAGTTGCCTCTGACCAAGCTACGATCGCCATGAAGCCGGGCGAAGGCGCCCGATTTCGCCACCGTTACGTTCAACGAACAAAGGAGTTCATCGCAATGACCGACCGATCGGCCAAACAACGCATCATCATCATGGGAGCGGCGGGACGCGACTTTCACAACTTCAACACGTGCTTCCGTAACAACGAGCGCTATGAGGTTGTCGCGTTCACGGCGACCCAGATTCCTGACATCGAAGGGCGGCTCTACCCGGCGGAGCTGGCGGGCGCCCTCTATCCGGCCGGCATCCCGATCTTTCCGGAGGCTGACCTGAATCGCTTGATCGCCGAATACGATGTCGACCAGGTTGTGTTCGCCTACAGCGACGTCAGCCACGAATACGTCATGCACAAAGCCTCACAGGTGCTGGCGGCCGGCGCAGACTTTCGCCTCATCGGCGGCAAGCAAACGATGTTGGCTTCCAGCAAGCCGGTGGTGGCGATCTGCGCCGTGCGCACGGGCAGCGGCAAGAGCCAGACGACGCGCAAGGTCTGTGACAACCTGCGCGCGCTAGGCAAGAAAGTGGTTGCCGTGCGTCACCCTATGCCCTATGGCAATCTAGCAGCGCAGGCCGTGCAGCGCTTCGCCACCTACGAAGACCTGGATCGTTACCATTGCACCATCGAAGAGCGCGAGGAGTACGAGCCGCACATCGACCGCGGGGTGGTCGTCTACGCGGGGGTGGACTACGAGGCGATCCTGCGCCAGGCCGAGGCGGAAGCGGATGTCGTTGTCTGGGACGGTGGCAATAACGACCTGCCGTTCTTCAAGCCGGACCTGCACATCGTGGTGGTGGATCCCCACCGGCCAACGCACGGCATGGCCTATCACCCCGGCGAGGCCAACCTGCGCATGGCCCACGTGGTCGTGATCAACAAAGTCGATACAGCCGACCTGCAAAACGTGTCCACGGCGCGCGATCTGGTCTACGCGCTCAATCCCCAGGCGGTGATCGTGGAAGCGGCCAGCCCCATCTTCGTCGATCACCCCGAAGCCATTCGCGGCAAGGACGTGCTGGTGATCGAAGATGGGCCTACCCTCACCCACGGTGAGATGGCCTACGGCGCGGGCATCGTTGCTGCCCGGCGCTTCGGCGCAGCCCACATCATCGACCCGCGGCCGTGGGCCGTGCGCTCCATCGCCGAGACCTTTCAAAAATACCCCACGACCGGCCCTCTGCTGCCGGCCATGGGCTACGGCCGACAGCAGATGCTGGACCTGAGCGAGACGATCAACAACGTCCCTTGCGACCTGGTGATCATTGCTACGCCCATCGACCTGAACCGCGTTGCTACGATCCATCGCCCCACGACACGCGTGCGCTACGAGCTGCAGGAGATCGGCCAGCCCACCCTGGCGGAGATACTGGCCGCGCGCTTTGCCTGATCACAGCACGCTCACCGGATCCACGTCCACCCGCCATCCCTGCGGGATGGCCACGGCGCGCAGCAGTGCAACGGGGTCGGCGGCGCGCACCAGAATCTGCCAACGATAGTTGCCCCCCTCACGACCGAAGAAGCAGGGCGCGGGGCCGATCAAGTCGGCCCCGCTTAGCCCGCGCTCGCGCATCAAAAAGCGCAGGCTGCGCGCCATGGCTTCCGCTTCAGCCTGGGCGCGCGCACGATCGCCGTGCAGGTAGATCATGCGCGCCAGCCGGCGGAAGGGTGGGTAGCCTAGCTGACGGCGAAAGCTGATCTCCTGGCGATAGAAATCACCGTAGTCGTGCAACCGCGCCGCCTGAATGGCGTAGTGCTCCGGCCGATAGCTCTGGATGATCACGCGGCCGCCCAACAAGCTGCGGCCGGCGCGACCGGCGACCTGCGTCAACACCTGGAAGCTGCGCTCGGCCGCGCGAAAGTCGGGCAGATACAGCCCCACGTCGGCGTTGATCACGCCCACGAGAGTTACCATCGGCAGGTCCAGCCCTTTGGCGATCATCTGGGTGCCCACCATGACGTTGGCCTGGCGGTTGACGAACTGGGCGAGGATGGCGTCGTGACTGCCTTTGTGGCCGGTCACATCGCGATCCCAGCGCACAACTTTGGCTGCCGGCCAGAGCGTCTGCACCAAGTCGGCGATCTTCTCCGTCCCGGCGCCTAGATAGCGAATGCGCCGGCTGCCGCATTCGGGACAGCGCTCCGGCTGCACGGCGCGTCGGCCGCAGTGATGACAGATCACCCTCCCTTGCCCTTCGCCCCTGGGCCTCTCCGGCGTCGCGTGTAGGCCGAGTCGTTGGCTCTGCGCAAAACCTTTGCTCGCTGGCGGCTCTGCTTCTGCCTCGTGAAAGGTCAACGGCACGTTGCAGTATTCGCAGGTCAGCACATGCCCACAGTCACGACACATGATGAAAGTGGCCGTGCCGCGGCGGTTGAGAAACAGGATAGCCTGCTGGCCGGCCGCCAACACCTCGTCCATCGCCTTCTGCAAGGCCCGGCTGAACATCGAGCGGTTGCCTGCCCGCAGCTCTTGGCGCAGGTCGATCACCTGCACTGTGGGCAGGTCGGTGTAGCGCGCCTCGCTGGCAGCCTGCAAACTGCGATCGCGCACCGGCTGGTAAACGGTCTGCGGCAGGTGCAAGCGCGCCTGTTGCTCGGCAATCGCCTTGGCGTGACCCATGATGCGTCGGGGCAGCTCAAGCAGCTGCAGCTGGCCCAACTGCGCTGCGTAGTACGTCTCCAGCGCCGGCGTGGCAGACCCCAGGATGACGATGGCGCCGGTCAAGCGCGCCAAGTGCAAAGCCGCTGCGCGCGCGTGGTAGCGCGGCGGCCGCTGGCTTTCCTTGTACGAGGGATCGTGTTCTTCGTCCAGCACAATCAGGCCGAGGCGCGGCAAGGGCAAGAACAGCGCCGAGCGCGTGCCCACGATCACGTCCACTGCGCCGCTGCGCACGCGTCGCCACACGTCGTAGCGCTCGCCGATCGACAGTCCGCTGTGATACACCGTGACCCGCTCGCCAAAACGGGCCGCAAAGCGGCGCACAGTCTGCGGGGTAAGCGCGATTTCCGGCACCAGAACGATGGCTTGCCGCCCTGCCGCCAGCGTGGCGTGGATGGCGCGCAGGTAGATCTCTGTCTTACCGCTGCCGGTCACGCCGTGGAGGAGATAGGCGGAGGGCGAACGGTGACCGGCAAGCGGTGAGTCGATCCCCGCCTCGATTTCTGCCCAGACGCGCGCCTGATCCTCCGTCAACGCTGGCGGCTTGTCGGCCACGAACTCCTTGCCGGCCAGAGGGTCGCGCCAGACCTCGGCGTCGCTCAGGCTGATCAACCCGGCCGCGGCCAGCTCGCGCAATGTAGCTAGGTCGGTGTTGGCCTCGGCGTAGAGCCAGCCCACCCACACAGGCCCCTCTTCGGCACTCAGAAGTTCCAGCACCCGCCGGTATTTCTCGCCGCCGCGTAGCTCGATCAGCCGCGCATCGACCTCTGCCGTCGGAATGACCAGGGTCACGACCTGTTGGGCGTCGATGGCAACCCAGCCCCGCTTGGCCAGGCTGCGCACCGGCGCCGCCGTGCAGCCGACAGCCGCGCACAGATCGGCCAGCGTCGCCGTTGCCCCGGCACAACCGGCCAGCCAGGCCAACGCATCGGCCTGCTTGGAGGCTCGGCCGAGGGTGGGCAGCAGCCGGTCGATAGTCTCGCGGTTGGCCAGCAGCGCCACTTGTTTGCCGGTCTTGGGCCGCAAGGGCGGCTCGACAATACGACGCTGACGGCTCACCAGACCTCGCTCGATCAGCGGGGCCAGGACGCTTGGCCTCGTGAGCTCTGGCGCCTGGTGCTCGATTATGCGCAAGGGGACATAGTCACGGCGCTGCAAGGCAGCCAGCAGCCTATGCTGCAGCGGTTGCAGGTCAGGAAACTGAGGGAAATACGTTTGCGGTTGGACGGCTGCCGTAAAATCGGCGGCGTCGAAGGCTAGCTGCGTGTTGGTGGGAGGCGGCGGCGGTTCAAGCGCCAGCGCTGCGCGAGCCTGCGACGTAAGGGCCAGCACCGGCTCGGCCTTCTGCGCCAGGCCAGGCGGCAGCATGAGCAACACGCAGTCCAGGATCGGCGCCAGATAGGTGTGGCTGAGCCAGCGCGCCAACTCGAGCTGCGCCGGCGTCAGCACAGGGTCGTCCAGCGCCAGATCGTCCAGCGCCCGTGCCTCCACGCCCGCCGGCAGGTTTTCGACGAGGGCCAGCACCACACCTTGCAACTGCTGCTTGCCAAAGGGCGCCCAAACCAAGTGGCCGGGCTGCAGCCGGCTCGCCAGGTGCGGCGGCACGCGGTAGTGAAAGGTCAGCCCTAGAGAAACAAGATCGTCCCCCACCTCAGAGACTTCGACAGTCGCCGATTGTGAAGCACTGGCGGTTTTGTCGGCCGCAACCTCGTCCGTGGCGGGGGCGCGGTGACTTGCGAAATCCTCCCCCACAGCCTCCGCCCGCGCGCCGCCGGCGACGCGACGAGCCATGGGCGTGTGGACAGCGACTTCAGCGAACATCAGACTGTGCCCAACAGCGTCATTGGCTGAGCTCGCGTATCAACACCTCAGCACGGCCTTGTTCCTCCGGCGTGGTGACCAGTTGCTGATACGTTTGCAGTTCCCGAATGGCGTCGGCGGGCCGGTCCAGGTTGCGGTAAACCAACGCCAGGTTCCAGTGCGCGCCTGCGTTCTCCGGCAACAGAGCCACTGTTCTTTCCCAAGCCTGACGGGCGGCGTCCAGGTTGCCCAGGTTGGCCTCGGCGAGACCGGTGTAGAACTGCACCGTCCCGTCGTCAGGCTGATCCGCAGCCAAAGGGCGCAAAATCTGGGCAGCCGCGGTGTGATCGCCACGGTCGAGCAGTTGCACAGCCTGCTGCAGGCGAGCAACGGTGGACTGCGACCATAACGAGGTGCCCAGCATAACCAAAAGCACCAAGATCGCCGCAGCCGCAGTAACCACCGCCAACTGCTGCGGCGCTCTGGTTTGGTCCTCCAGGGTGGCGACCTCGCCCGGTACCAGCCAGGCCGGCCAGGCGTAGCGCGGGGCCAGCAGCCAACCCAGGGCTGCGCCGGTCAACAGGCCGCCGACGTGGGCCAGGTTGTTGATCCCGGGCACGGTGAAGCCGATGATCAGGTTGACGGCAATCACTCCCAACAAGCTGCTCAGATTCTGCCGGCCGCGTTGTCCGAACAGCGCGCGATGCCGGTAGAGGTAGGCCACCTCAGCGCCGATCAAGCCAAAGATTGCGCCGCTGGCGCCGGCCGAGGGCGTTGTGTCACCCAGGAAGAAGCCAAGCACGTAGAACAGCACGCCGCCGCCCAAACCGCTGAGCAGGTAGATGATCAGGAAACGACGGGCGCCGTAGAGGCTTTCCACATCGCGACCGAGGATGTACAGGGCGTAGCTGTTGAACAGCAGGTGCACCAGGCCGATGTGGATGAACATGCTGCTGAACAAGCGCCAATACTCGCCTTGAGCGATCATCAAATTATGCTGAGCACCGAATGTCAGCAACACAGCGGTGTTCTGGCTGCCGTTCAACCCCAGGTCGCGGCCATAACCGACCACAGTCATGGCTAACCATACGGTCACGTTGATGCCGAGCAGCACATAGGTGAGCCGCGGCCGGGCCAGCGGCAGACGGGCGCCAACCTGCTGCGCAGGCGGTGCAGCGGCTTCTGCGGACATGGGATCGGACAGCATTGAGGTCATAGTTGCACCGGTTCCCAGTCGACGCGGCAACGTTCAGCGGTCATGATCGCAATCACCTTTTGCACGGCTTCGTCGAGTTGATCCTCGCGGTTGACGACCACGTAGTCGAACTCCGGCAAGCGGCGCAACTCCTCGCGCGCGGTGGCAATACGCATGGCCAACATACCGGGGTCCTCGGTGCTGCGCGTGCGCAAGCGCCTCACCATCTCTTCCTCCGACGAGGCAACGAGGAAGATGGTCACCGCCTGCGGCACCATGCGACGAATGGTGGCGGCCCCTTGCACGTCCACCCGCAGCACCACGTCCAGGCCGCTGGCCAGGCCTTTGCGCACCTCAGACTTAGGGATGCCTTTGTAGTCGCCGTAGACCACAGCATGTTCCAACAGCTCCCCTTGTTCGATCATCTCGGCAAAGCGTTGCATGCTAACGAAATGATAATCTGCGCCATCGCGTTCGCCTGGCCGCCTGGCGCGCGTCGCCGCTGTCACCACCTGATAGAACAACACCCCCATCTCGCGCATGCGCGCCATGACGCTGTCCTTGCCGACGCCGGAGGGGCCAGATAGGATGACCAGTAGGGGGCGATCTTGGTTGAGGGTTTGGTACATGTCCTGGGCAGTGCTGAGGTCGGTCATTGTGGTCTTTCTAGGCGGGCTTTTTTGTCAGCGGCTTTGCGGATCACTATAATGTCGCATGGTCAGCGAGCAGGCAAGCGCATAGCGCTCCTGCAACCAGCAAAAACCGTTCGCAGGGGACCGGGCGCTTAAATCGTTGCGTTCGGTCTGTCGCAAGGAGTGTGTCGTGTGCCAATCTATGAATACCGTTGCGCCGATTGTCGGCGCCGCGTGAGCATCTGGTGGCGTACCTTCAGCGATGCCGCGCAGGGCCAGGCAACCTGCCCGCGCTGCGGCGGTGTTCGTCTGAGCCGCCTAATCTCGCGCGTGGCCGTCCTCCGTTCGGAAGAGACCCGGTTGGACGATCTAACCGATCCCAGCGCCTTTGGCGACCTGGACGAAAACGACCCTCGCTCGTTGGGCCGGTGGATGCGACGCATGAGCGCCGAAATGGGCGAGGATCTGGGCGAAGAGTTCGACGAGGTGGTAGGCCGGCTGGAAGCCGGCGAGTCGCCGGAGTCTATCGAAGAGTCGATGCCTGACCTAGGCATGGGAGAGAGCAGCGTAGGCGGCATGGACGACCTGGACTAGACACCCTAGCACATGGCCTATCAGGCGGGGAGGCGCAAGCGCTGAGCAACCGCCTGTCGCACCGCCTCCTGGACAACTACGATCGGCTGCAAGGCGTCCACAATCAGCCAGCGGTCAGGCTCGGCTGCGGCCATGGCCAGGTAGCCGGCCCGCACCCGTTGGTGATAGGCCACCGTCTGGCGTTCCATGCGGTTCCACTGCGAGGCGTCCTCGCCGGCTGCCATCGCCTTTCGCCGCAGCCCCGCTTCCACCTCGATATCCAGATACACCGTCAAGTGGGGCTTGAGACCGCCCGTCGCAAACTCGGTGATGGCGTGCAACTGAGCCAGATCGAGACCGTGACCATACCCTTGATAGGCCAGTGTGGAGTCGGCAAAGCGGTCACAGAGCACGACGCCGCCGCGGCGCAGGTGCGGCTGGATCACCTGGCGCACGTGCTGGGCGCGCGCGGCCGAGAAGAGCAACACCTCGGCCTCCGGCTGCATCTCGGTGGCCACGGGGTCGAGCAAAATGTTGCGCACGCGATCGCCGATGGCGGTGCCGCCCGGCTCGCGCGTGGTGAGCACGTCGAAGCCGCGATGGCGCAACCAGCCAGCCAGATTGGCCAACTGGGTCGTCTTGCCGCTGCCCTCGGGCCCTTCGAAGGTGATGAACATCAGGTGACAAAAACAAGGGGCAGACAGAAATCTGCGCCGAACATCCTAGAACAGCAACTATTCAGCCCTAGGAGCCGGGCACTTAAGGCTGCGCTGGCCAGGGAGTCTGCAGAGCCGGCTCAAGCTGTAAACCGGTCGCAAGTGCCCGGCACCTGAATAGTTAC
>DAOUBX010000095.1:0-1986 GCA_034432445.1 Anaerolineales bacterium | reverse complement strand
TGCCGGGGCGGATGTCGAAGGCGCGCTGCTGGACGTCGGCCAGGTTGCACAGCCCGCGGTGGCGCAGCAGGGTGCCCTTGGGCCGGCCGGTAGAGCCGGAGGTGTAGATACAATAGGCGAGCGCGTCGGGGGTTGGTAGATTGGTAGACTGGTAGCTTGGGGAGTGCTGGGCGATGGTGGGCCAGTCGGCATCCAGGCGCACGATCTGCAGCCGGTCTCCCTCCAGCTTCCAGCTTCCAGTTTCCAGCAGCCGCTCCTGCGTTAGCACCACCTGTGCGGCGCTGTCGTGGAGCATGAAGGCCAGGCGCTCGGCGGGGTAGGCAGGGTCGAGGGGGAGGTAGGCGGCGCCGGCCTTGAGAATGGCGAAGAGGCCCACCAGGGTGTCGGTGGAGCGCTCGGTCATGAGGCCGACGATGTCACCGGGCCGGACGCCTAGGCCGACGAGGTGCTGGGCGAGCTGGTTGCTGCGCCGGTCGAGGTCGGCGTAGGTCAACTGCTCGAGCTCCTCCAGTTCCCCCAGTTCCTGGCTTTCCCCGGTTTCCCTCGTTTCCCCAGGCTCCCTCGTTTCCGTCCTCCGCGGCGCCAGCACCGCCACCGCGTCCGGCGTGCGCTGGGCCTGCAGGCTGAAGCGCTGGTGCAGGGTGCTGTCGCTGTCGAAGGGAGCGTCGCTGGCGTTCCACTCGATCAGGAGCTGGCGCCGTTCCGCCTCGGTGAGCAGGGGCAGGAAGTCCACGGGGCGGTCGGGGTCGGCGACGATGCCCTCCAACAGGGTTTGCAGGTGGCCGGCCATGCGCTCGACCGTGCCCCGATCGAACAGGTCGGTGTTGTATTCCCACAGGCTCGCGAGCCGCTCTCCCTCCTCGGCCATGAAGAGGGTTAGGTCGAACTTGGCCACTCCGCTCTCCACGTCTAGGGGGCGCACGGTGAGGTCTGGCAGCGCCTTGGCGCCCTGCGTGGCGTTCTGCAGCACGAACATCACCTGGAACAGCGGCGAGTGGCTCATGTTGCGCTCCGCCTGCAGCGCGTCCACCAGCATCTCGAAGGGCACGTCCTGGTGTGCGTAGGCGCCCAGCGCCGTCTCCCGCACCTGGCGCAGGAGCTCGCGGAAGGAGGGCCCGGCCGACGAGGAGCCCTGGTCGAAGCGGCTGCGCAACACTAAGGTGTTGACGAAGAAGCCGATCAGCGGCTCGATCTCGCGGCGCGTGCGGTTGGCGATGGGCGTGCCCACGCAGATGTCCTCCTGGCCGGAGTAGCGATGGAGCAGGGTCTGGAACGCAGCCAGCAGCGCCATGAAGAGAGTGACCCCTTCGCGACGGCAGAGCTCCTGGACGCGGCGGGAGAGATCGGCGGGCAGGGCGAAGGCCAGGGTGTCCCCGCGATAGCTCATCACCGGCGGCCGGGGACGGTCGGTGGGCAGCTCCAGCAAGGGCGGACTGCCGGCCAATTGCTCCTTCCAGTAGGCAAGCTGGCGCTCCAGTACCTCGCCCTGCAGCCATTGGCGCTGCCAGGCGGCGTAATCGGCGTACTGCAGCAGCAGGGGAGGTAAGATGGCTTCCGCCGGCTGGCCGGCCAGGAGCGCCGGGTAAAGCGCGGCCAACTCCTCGATCATCACGCCGGTAGACCACCCATCCGAGACGATGTGGTGCACCGTAAAGGCCAGGATATGGTCGTCGTCGGCCAGGCGCAGCAGCCGGGCGCGCAGTAGGGGGCCCTTGGCCAGCCGGAAGGGGCGCTGCGCCTCCTCAGCGAGCAGTCGCCTCGTCTCGGCTGCTTGCGCGTCGGCCGGCAGGCCGCGCAGATCATGCACCGGGATGGACAGGGTCAGCGCAGGCGTAATTTGCAGCTGCGGCCGGCCGTCCACGGTGAGGAAGGCGGTGCGCAGCACCTCGTGGCGTTGGACGATGGCGTTGATGCTGCGCTCCAGCGCGTTCACGTCCAGCCGGCCGGTCAGGCGCACCGCAGCCGGGATGTTGTAGAGGGGGCTGT
>DAOUBX010000094.1:0-62661 GCA_034432445.1 Anaerolineales bacterium | reverse complement strand
CTGAGCGGCAGCGTGATGGCCGGTGGCGAGACGCCGCCAAGTGGGCCGGTGGTGTGCGTGGACGGGTACGTGATCAACCACCGGGAGATCGCAGTGGACGGGACACGAACGACGCCGCCGTTGGTGGTGGACGCAGTGGACGCCAGTGGTGCGACGATCACGGTGCCGGTGGACAGCAAGGGCTACTTCAAGTTCGAGAAGCTGCCGGTAGGCAATTGGGACTTCAGGGTACAGTTGCCGGCGGACTGGGACGGGATCGTGCCGAAAGCGGACCGTGGCGGCGTAGCGGCGACGGGTGAAACGGCGCTGGCGGAGAAGAAGGATCCGAAGGACTGCTATCGGATCGTGTTCAAGATTCGGCGGTTGTTCGACGTGACGGTGATCAAGTGGGAAGAGCTGCTGGACGGGACGGTACGGCCAGGAGCGGACTGGGAGATCACGTTCACGCCGATCAAGGATCCGTTCGTGAAGGCGCAGACGAAGAAGACGAACGAGAGCGGAGCGGCGGTGTTCACGGTAACGCCGGGCAACTGGACGATCTCGGAGAAGGTGAAGGCGGGGTGGAAGCCGATCACGCCGGCGACAGTGCAGTTGACGCTGGATCAGTATGCGCCGCCGGGAGCGATGGACCCGGTGGTGTTCAAGAACCTGCAGCCGCCGTGCAAGAGCACGATCGTGGTAGAGAAGACGGGCCTGGGCCGAGACGCCAACGGTGGTTTGGTATGGCTGGGGCCGTTGGCGGGTTGGCAGGTGACGGTGGCGCGGGCGGACGGAGCGATGGCGCCGGTGACGAAGATGACGGATGCGTCGGGCAAGGCGACCTTTGAGGGGTTGCTGCCGGGGGTGTACACAGTGACAGAGCACCTGCAGGTGGGATGGAAGGCGGTGAGCCCCAATCCGCAGACGGTGGTGCACATGGACTGTGAGACGACGCGTGTGTTGTTCGAGAACGAAGAGGTGACCGGGAAGCTGACGATCCGCGGGCAGAAGCTGTTCAAGGCGTGGGAACCGCCGTACAAGGGGCATCTGGTCGGGCTAGCGGGCTGGAAGATCACGGCGAAGCTGGTCGGTACGGAGGTGACGACCTCGACGGTGACGAATGCGCTGGGCGAGTACATGTTCACGGAGGATCAGTTGAAGGCGGCGGGGATGGGCTTCCCGGGTGCGACGATCCAGGTGTGTGAAGAGGATCGGGACAACTGGATCCACGTGACGCCGAAGTGTGTGAACGTGAAGTTCCCGTATCCGGTGCCTGCGGACTATCCTGGGGCGGTGGTGAACTTCACGAATATCCAGGATCCGCCGTTGCCGGGCGGTGGGAGCGTGAGCGGCAGCTGCACGACAACGCACCGGGTAGCGGCAGGCGAGAACCTGACGAGCATCGCAGCGCGGTATGGGACGACGGTCAGCGCTGTGGCGAGGGCGAACGGGATCACGAACGTGAACTACGTGCGCGCCGGGCAGGTGCTGTGCATCCCGTAAGGATGAGCTGCGGGCAAGCTGGCCTGGTGGGTCGGTGAGCCGGCAGAGAGCCTGAAGTGACAAGCGGGTGGTCTGATGAGGACCACCCGCTTGGTTTGTTTATCGCCGGCAGCCGAACACCCCTTCGTAGTGACGACTTCAGTCGTCAGTGCTGGCGCCGCGCGTTAGACGAGCGCGTGCAGCTCCATGACCTCACGCGCGCCTGGCCGATCTGCGGCCAGTCTTCCTTGCATCGAGTAAGGGCCGGCCCACGTGATGAGCACCTCGGCCAGCCGGCCGCGCCAGTCCTCTGGATGGCTGAAGAAGACAAGTTTGTTCTGGCGTGTGCGGCCGCGCCATTTGCCCTTGTGCAAATCCTCAACCAGCACCTCGACTGTCTGACCCAAGAAGCGGCGGTTGATCTCGTCTTGCACATTGGCTTGCAGGCGCTCTAAAGCCTGATGGCGTTCGACCTTGACCGCTTCTGGCACATCGTCTACCATGCGCCGGGCGCTGACTGTGCCGGGTCGCGGTGAATAGCGCGCCAAATGTACCTTGTCCAGCTTAAGCTCGGTCAGCACGTCGTAGGTGCGCTGGAACTGTGCATCGCTTTCGCCCGGAAAGCCTACGATGATATCGGTATGGATCGCCGCGTTGGGAATGGTCTCGCGGATGTGGTACACCAACCGGCGGTAGTCAGCGGCCGTGTAGCCGCGGCGCATTGCAGCCAGCACCTCATCGTCGCCGGCTTGAATAGGCACTTCGATGTGTTCGCACACCTTGGACAAGTCGCGCACGGCGTGGAGGATGCGATCGCTCATGTAGTTGGGGTGGGACGTGAGAAAGCGAATGCGCCACAGACCGTCAATTTCGTGCACCGCGTGCAGCAAATCCGCCAGATCGGGCCGCTGCCCCGGCCAGTCATAGCCGTAACGATCCACGATCTGGCCCAACAGCGTCACCTCGCGCACACCCTGCGCCACGAGATCGCGCACCTCGGCGACGATTTCGGCCAACGGCCGGCTGCGCTCGACCCCGCGGCGGAAAGGAATGATGCAGAACGTGCAGGCGTGCGAGCATCCGTACACAATCGGCACATGCGCGGCTACAGGCGCTTGACCATCCAAGGTCAGATGACGCACCGACTGGAGCACTGAGCCTGCCCGTCCCGGCAGAGAGCGGTATGAATAACCGACGTGCAGCATCTCTTCCCGGTTCAGCTGCGTGATCTCCTCGTCCTGGAGGGCGTGGCGCGCCAGCACTTCAGCCTCGTCAATCGAACGCGCCGCGCGCGCAATCTCCTGTTCCATCAAGTACCCCACCAAGGGGCCAGGCTCCGAGGGAGGCATGAACACGTCCACCCACGGGAACCTCTCGGCCAACGCCGGGCTTGGTTTGACCCCCACCATACAGCCCATCAGGCCGATCACCGTGTTTGGCTTGCGCCGTTTGAGCGGCAAGAGCGCGCCCAGCTTGCCGATGGCTTTCTCCTCGGCACTTTGACGCACGACACAGGTGTTGATAACGACGACATCAGCCTGTTCGGCGCGGTCAACCGGCTGGTAGCCGAGGGCTTCCAGCTGCGCAGCCACGTGGCCGCTGTCGGCGACGTTCATTTGGCAGCCGAAGGTATGGATGTGGTAAGTGCGTGTGGACAAACAAATAACCTCCGTCGAGTCGCCCCGGTCTCGTCACGGAGGAAACGCCAACACAGACGCCAGGCGACGTCCATTCTCTCCTCCGTTGTCGATCCCTTGTACGAGGGGGCAACGGTTTACTATGGTGCAAGCGTCATTCTAGCACGCAACGCAGGAAGCGTCAACTCGCCGACGGCCCAATGGGTGCACTTGCCTCAAAGGAAAAGGCCCTGGAACAAGCCAGGGCC
Organism: Anaerolineales bacterium; assembly: GCA_034432445.1. Taxonomy (GTDB): domain Bacteria; phylum Chloroflexota; class Anaerolineae; order JAAEKA01; family JAAEKA01; genus JANWYQ01. The sequence continues at coordinate 59,315 of DAOUBX010000094.1, read as the reverse complement.
TTTCACCGTGTCAGCGAAGTTGCTTGTGACTAGTCAGGTGCCGGATTAATAGCGTCGACCCCCAGAGCTCGGACGGCGACCACCCTCGCGGCGATAACCGCCCTCGCCCTCGCGACGACCGCCGCCGCGATTCTCTTCGCGCGGCCGCGCCTCATTGACGCGTAGATTGCGTCCGCCGTACATCAGGCCATCGAGCGCCTCAATGGCTGCCGGGGCGCCGCTGTCGTCCATGTCGACGAAACCAAAGCCGCGCGGGCGGCCACTCTCGCGGTCGTACATCAGGTCAACCGCGTGCACGGTCCCATATTCCTCGAACATGTTGCGGACATCGTCCTCGGTTGCGCTGAACGGCAGATTACCACAGTAGATCCTCATGATCGTTCTCACTCCTGCGCCCTTTCCAGAGAGCGCTTGCTAAAGCTGCGTGCACCTAAAGTGCTCACCGAAACTCGACTGTCCAATCAGACAGTCGTTCTTGGCCCTTGTAAGATCTCGGACAAGGGCCCCCTTGCTGCTTGCAAAACCGCCCATCGGATGCCTGCTGAGAACTCACGGGAGAACTGTGGAGGAACCTGCGGCGTTTGAGGCAGCCAGTCGTCCAAACGGCTGGACATACCGAATTATGAACCATAACAGCGAAAACTGCAAATTGGCAGGGACATTCATCGATTGTGCGCTGCGCAGCTATCAGACGCTTGTTGCCGTTAAGTGGCGTATCTCCTGCACGCCGCACTAAGTTGCTCGCCTGCTGGCGCGATTCGCACGATTACGGCTGGTCGCAACCTTTGAGCGACGCGGCCAGGCCAGCAGGCCGGCAGCCAAGGGAAGCAGCGGCCACGCAAGCTGCGGCAGCGCAGCAGGGTTCATGTCTGCCTGGAAGAACAGCCAGGCGCTGCTCAGCAGGGCGACCCAGGACGCAATGGTCAGCCCCAGCGAACGTTTGGCCACAGCCTGCATCAGCAGCACGGTGGCCAAGGCTGCCGCCAACAGCCACCCTGCGTCTTCGGCCACCACCATCTGTGCCACGACTCCGAAAAAGCCTACGGCCAGCAAGCTGAAGCCTGCAAGGCGCCGCAGTCTATCCCACAAACGCGCCCAGCGGCTTGTCCGTTTGACAGGCGCTGCTGCCGGCTTCGGCTGCGCGGGCGGCGCACCGACGATCTCGACAACAGCCAGCAGGTCGCCGCGCTGGCCGGGTTGGCTCAGAATCGGCATACCTAACCCACGCAGGCGGTAGACGTGGCTGCTGGCAGCGTTCGGCGCTAGTTTGAGCGTGACCGGCCGATCGAGGGTGGGAATCTGAACCTCGCCGGTAGATTGAATGGCATCGGCATCGACTCGCACACGCACATGCAGGTCGTTCCCCCGACGCGTAAACAGCGGGTGGCTACCCACCCGGACAGTCAGATAGAGGTCACCCCGCAGGCCGAAAAAGCCGCGGGCGCCCTGCTGGCGAATGCGCAGCCGTGTGCCGGTGTCAACACCGCGCGGGATATCGACTTCGATGCGGCGGCCATCGTCGAAGTGCAAGGTGCGTGTTGTCCCGCGAAAGGCTTCTTCCAGGCTGACCGGCAGCTCCATTTCGATGTCTTGACCGGCCATGGCGCGCACAGCGCTGCGGGCGCCTGCTTGGCCTCCCGCCCATCGGTTGCCGAAGAGCGCCTCGAAGAAGTCGGAGAAATCGCCGGAGTTAGGGTGGGCGCCGGCCGCGCCGGCGCCGAAGACCCACGAAAACCCGCGGAAGATCTGTTCGAACTCCTCCTCCGAGATGGTGCGCGTGGTTCGTTGCTGCTGCTGGCGACTGTTGCCCGCTGCGCCAGAGCCAGGTCGGCCTGCGCCGGCAGAGCTCGGCTGCTGCGGCTCGGTCCGGCTGTAACCAGTGCTGCGCGGCGGCTCGGTTGGGCCATAGGTCGGGCGCTGATAGCGTTGGTACTGCGCGTCGAAGCTGTCGTAGGTCCGACGCTTGTCCGGGTCCGACAGCACGGTGTAGGCCTCATTGATCTCTTTGAACTTCTCGGTGGCTGCCACCTTGTCGCTGTTAACGTCCGGGTGATAGACGCGAGCCAAGCGACGATAAGCGCTTTTGATCGTCTGTTCGTCAGCTGTGCGCGGTACGCCCAGGATGGCGTAGTAGTCTTTGTAGTCCATCGCATTCACTTTACGCTTGCCCCCCGCGTTTTGTTGCAGTCAGCCTTCCAATCGTGAATTACGCCAGCCCTAGATCACGCGCGCGCACGGCTGCTTGGGTGCGATCGCGTGCGCCGATCTTGCCCAAGATGTTGGTCACGTAGTTCTTGACTGTGCCTTCGGCCAGAAAAAGTTGCTGGGCGATCTCGCGATTGGTTAGGCCGCGCGCTACCAGCCGCAAGATATCTTGCTCGCGCTCAGACAGCGGCTCGACCAGCGACGACGGGTCTTTGTGCGGGACTGGCCCCAGCCTGGCCAATTCGGCCACCACCTTGCGCGCCACAGAGGGCTCGATGAGCACCCCGCCAGCCATCACGACGCGAATGGCGTCGGCCAGCTCCTGGATCGACACATCCTTCAGCAGATAACCCAGCGCGCCGGCCCGCAATGCATCGAACACGTACTCGTCGTCGTCGAAGGTGGTCAGGATCACGATGCGAGCTTGTGGCCAGCGGGCCAACAGTTGGCGCGTGGCCTCCACGCCGTCCATCACCGGCATGCGCACGTCCATGAGCACGACATCGGGCGCCAGCTTGGCGTACAGTTCAAGCGCCTCCTGGCCATTGGCAGCCTCGCCAACCACTCGCATGCCCGGCTCCATCTCCAGCAAGGTGCGCAGGCCTTCGCGCATCAGGCGTTGATCGTCTACCAATAGGATGCTGACATCCTCAGTCATGGCCGGCCGTCTCCTGTCGTAGTCCGGGTATCGGGGCGCTCGCTTCGTCAGTGGTCACCAGCGGCAGGCAGAGCGACAATCGGCTTCCGCCGTGGTCGCCCTGTCCAAACTCAAAGGCGCCGCCCAGTTGCTCAGCTCGCTCACGCAGCCCGCGCAGGCCGAACCCTCGCGCCGGCGCAGCGTTGGCTATTCCGATCCCGTTGTCCTCGACCAGCAATTGGATTGCGTGGTCGAGCCGAACCACGGTCAACCGAACCTCGGTGGCATGCGCATGCTTCTGAACGTTGGTGAGCGCTTCTTGGGCACCGCGGTAAATGGCTAGCTGATGCGTCCGCGGCAAGGCAGCTAGCTGCGGAGCAAAGTCGGTGCGCACGGGAATGCCGGTCGCTTCCTGAAAAGCCGCAACCAGACGACGCAGCGACGCATCCAGGGGCATGTCCATCTCCAGCGGTGAGCGCAGCACGGCCACCGTCTGGCGCAGCTCCGCCAGCGCTTGGCTTACTTGTTCGCGAGCCAAGCTGACGGTGTGCGCTGTGCGGTCGGGGTCGCTGTGCGCCAGTCGTTCGGCTGCTTGTAGCTGTACCGACGCCACCGTGAGGCGATGTCCTAGGGTATCGTGCATCTCGCGCGCTAGCCGGTTGCGTTCCTCGGCGACAGCCAACGTTTCGACGCGGGCGGCATATTCCTGTAACGCCTGATGGGCCTGTTGTAGCTCCTCCAACAAGCGCTGACTCTCGGCGCGCGCGGCTTCGGCATGCGCTGTTTGGGTGGCGAAAGCGGCAAAGAAGAAGTACCCGGCAATGTAGAGGGGCGCAGACAGCAGAATGCCCAGCTCGCCGCGCCCGGTCCACAGGAAGGTGATCACCGTCAATGCGCTGAAGCCCCCCACCCAGGCATAGCCGCTTTGCTCACGAAAGCGCAGCATTGCCTCGGCGCTCAAGACGAAGAAGAGGACGACAAACCAGGGAGTTCCCGGCGGCAGCAGCACCAAGCCCACGATCAGCGCCGACATCACGGCCATGTAAGCGTGCGCGTGGCGTACTTTCAGGCTGTTGAAAGCCGTGTCTGGCACGAAGTTCAGCGCTGCGAAGGTGGCCAGCAGGCCGGCGGCAGCCCAACGATAGGGCTCCTGGTGGCTAAACAGGCTCCACATGCTGGGGATGCCCACGGCAAATACTACCACGTAGCTGCTGAGTGCCAGCGGATCGAGAGTGCGTCGTGGGCGGGAGGTGTTGGTCATAACGCAATCATACTGCAAGACAGCGTATCTCGCAACCGCAAGGCCCGCAGAGACAGCGCGCCTGTCTCTGCGGCCTGTTGCAGAGGAGCCCGGTGAATGGTTGAAGATCAACCGATCATCTCGTCATCTCGGCGATGTCGGTGGACATGTGTCCGGCCGGTCAGCAGTGACCGCTAGGGACCATCCGATCTGCGTGAGTCCGTGCTCGTCTGCGTTATCTGCGTTCTATTCTGTCGAGGCTAAGTAGTTGCCGAATTGTACTGTTAATCTCCAACCAATTCCTTGGAAGAAGAGAGCTCTCAGGCTCGGCGTTTGAGCAGCAAGTATGCGCCAACGCCGACTAAGATCAGCGGCCAGGCATAGCCGGCGATTTCTAGGAGCCTGAGGGCTGTGCCGCCTTGCAGTAGCGCCAGGCCGACCATGCCGATAATCCCTCCTGGAATAAGCGGCCACCACTGGAAGCGCTGCTTGGTCAGCGGCGAGAGCAGCGAGATTAGGGCCCAGCCAGCGGAAAAGGCAATCAAGAACACACCGCCTTGGTCCTGTTCGAGCTGTTTGGCGAGCGGGCCGGTAATCAGATAGATTCCCAAAGCTACGCCGGCCAGGATGCCGCCGGGGATCACCAGACCGATTTCACGGACGATCAGGCCCCAGACCAAGAAGATCAGCGCCAGAGTGGGTAGGATCAGCCATTCGATGCTCGGCAGATCGATGATCTGGCTGAGAAACGTGATCAAGCCGATCAGGATCAGCATCACACCGAGAATCAGGCGGTCACGGGTGTGCATGGGTTCCTGGGCGTTGGTTTTGGTGGATTGGGGTTGAGAAGACATGGGAGCACTCCTTGTTCTTGTAGGTTCTGGCGGCGGTGAGACCAAGGGTGTCGTCGCAGCGCCGCCTGTCGATCTCGCGGGTGTCGATGTCCCGCATCTTGCTTCGTCAGTTCTCGTGCGTTTCTGCTGTAAGTGTACAGCCGATCCGGTCATGTCGAACAGTGCCAAAGGTCATACCGATGGTCATGTGACATTCCGCAGCGTATCGCCCCATTGCGGTAGACGGCTGATCCTGGAGTATAATGGCGACGCTCGCTTTAGGTCGCCGCCCTAAGGCAAACGGCTCGGCGTTTCCAGCAGCGCCCGGCGTCGCATCGAGCAGAGGCTGGTGCAAATGTACTAGCGGTTCTCAGGCGGCAGGCGACTAGGCTCTAGCCGGGTGTGGCGCCAAGCGCCGGCTGAAGCTGAGACTCCGAACTTTCAACGGGCCGAGTTCGCCCTGTGTGGCCAGGCTGCCACGGAGTTCCCCACGATGTCCTCACTGATTGCAAATCGAACAGCACATGGGTGCACGCCCCAGGAGAGTAATCTTGTGGCTTGGCCCGTGCGCCGTCCTGCTTTGCCTCGCGGTGTGCCTCGGCGCTCGTCGCTAGTGCGTCGCGCTCTTCTGGCCATTCCTATGGCGTTGCTTTGTCTGATCGCAGCGGCCTGCCAGGGAGAGACTTCAACACCTGCGCTGCCGCCGCCGACTCCCGCGGCAGACAAGACGCTCGTGACGATCGGAACGCCGCCACTTCCCCTCCCTACGCAGGCTTCGCCCTCGCCCATCCCCACCTCTACCACGGCTGCACCCACGGCCACGCCCGTGTCCAGTGCCCCAACATCTGTCAGTCTGGCTTCGTCCGTGCCTGTCTACACGTACCAGGTGGTCAACGCCTTTCCCCACGACCCCGGCGCCTTTACCCAGGGGCTGGTCTATCTTGACGGCGTGTTCTACGAGGGCACCGGCCTGCGTGGGCAGTCCACCTTGCGCATCGTGGACCCGACAACCGGGCAGGTGTTGCAAGGGGTGCGTCTGCCCGACGAGGTCTTCGGTGAGGGCATCGCCATTCTAGGCGACAAAATCTACCAGCTAAGCTGGCAGGAGCAAGTGGGTTTCGTCTATGACCGGCGCACGCTCACGTTGCTGGATACGTGGAGCTATGTCGGGGAGGGCTGGGGGCTCACGACCGATGGTCAGCAGCTCATCATGAGCGACGGCACCAACCAGCTGCGTTTCCTGGACCCCGACACCTTGCAGGAGCGCGAGCGGCTCGCTGTGGTGGACGAGGCCGGGCAGCTTGTGACGCGTCTGAATGAGTTGGAGTACATCGAGGGGGAGGTGTGGGCCAACGTCTGGCAGACCGACCTGATCGCGCGCATCGATCCGGCCAGTGGACGCGTCACCGGCTGGGTCGATCTGAGCGGGCTGCTGCCGCCAGAGGATCGCGCCCAGCCGGTGGATGTGCTCAACGGCATCGCCTACGATGCCGCGACCGGTCGCTTGTTCGTCACGGGCAAATGGTGGCCTAAGCTGTTCGAGATCGTCGTACTGCCGGTCGGCCCAGCTAATCCGGTGGGAACTCGAACACCGCCTTGATGATGCCACTGTTGCCCTTTTGTCCGAGCATGTTCAGCGCGCGGCGGTAGTCTGCCAGGGGGAAACGGTGCGTGACCAGCCAACCTAGGTCCACCGTGCCGCGTGCCATCAGATCGAGCGCCAGGTCAAAGGTGCGCCAGCGCTTCCCTTGCCACTGCTCGGCGTGGTGGTAGGTGTAAGCGGCTACTACGGTAAGCTCCTGTGCGAAGATGGGGGTCCAATCCAGGCCCTTCGGAACGCCGGGCACGCCCACCAACACCACCTTGCCGCCGGCGCGTGTCAGCCGCAGCGCATCATCTAGCGCGGCATCGCTGCCGGTACACTCGTAGGTGAGGTCGACGCCGCCGATCACCACCGGCTTGCCGATCATCGGTCTGCGCACGGCCGCCGCCGTGCGCAGCTTTACTTCCTCTGTCAAGTCACGACCCAGCACCTCGGTGGCGCCCAGACGACGAGCGGCCTCGGCCTGGAAGGGATAGCGGGCCGCAACCAACACGGTAGCTTTGCTGCCCAGCCCTCGTATTGCTGCGATCACGCCGAGGCCCATGGTGCCGCTGCCGATGACCAGCACCGTATCATCGTCGTTGGGCGGGTGCTGTAGCACGGCGTGCAGGCTGCACGCGAAGGGTTCCACCATGAGTGCGTTTTCATCGCTGAGGGTGGCGGGAACGCGATAGAGCTGGGTGTGGTGCGCCACGAAGAAGGGGCTCCAACTGCCGCCGGTGTCCCGACACGCGCCGATGAACATGCCAGGCGCCAGCTGTCCCTCCTGCATCCGTTCGCAGCGATTGATCTCGCCGCGTCGGCAAGCTTGGCACCAGTCGTCGGCGGCAAAGCCGCGCGGCGCGCACCACAGCGAGGGCTCCACCACAACCCGCTCTCCTGGCTGCCAGCCTTGCACCTGCGGCCCTTCTTCCGCAATGACGCCCACGTTTTCGTGGCCGAGGGTGTAGGGGAAGGAGACCAGAGCCGAATAGTAGGGGCTGGTGTGCAGGTGGATGGCGCTCAGGTCGCTGCCGCAGATGCCGCCCAGCCGGGTGCGGATGCGCACCCAATCGGGGCCAGGCAGGGGGGGTGGCGGCAAGTCCTCCATGGACGTGCAGGCAAGGCCGCTCCAGAGCAGTGCAGGGCGCACCTTGCCCAGGGCCAGCCCGGCCGCATAGCGCGGGATGGTGGCGTTGAAACGGATGGCCTTCACGGCTAGATGTTGGTCCGCTTGGCTAACGGCGGCAGGGGGCCAATGGCGTCGCCGAAGCGGGTCTTGGGCATGGCGGCTTTGCGCGCCATCAGCTCTTCGTACTCATCGTCATCGACATAAGCGACGATACGGGCAATGCTAGCCTCGCCGTCCACGAACCGCCAGGGGAAGCAGCCGATGTGCACCCGCCGGTTGAGCAGCAGATCGATGTCCCCGCCCACGCACTCGGCATGGATAATGCCGTAAGGGAACATCTCGATGTGCATGAGCTGATACTTGTCGTCGGTGAACACCTCGGCCAGCGACTTGCCGTACTTGGCCTGGAAATGGGCATCCGCTTCCTTGGCCTGCCGCGGCATCCATTGGCGGATGATGGTGTTCATGGGGTGGTCGGCGCTGCCGCAGTCCACGCCGATCCACTTGATGCGCTTGGCCTTGCACCACTCGGCAAACTCGCGGTCGGGGCCGGGGTGCTTGACCATGTAGGCCACCTCGTCCGCCGTGGGCTGGTCCCAGCCGAAGTGATGATAGCCGGTGTGGATGATCAGGATGTCACCCTCGCGCACCTCGACGCGCTCCTCCACCATGGCGGATGTGTAGATGTCGTAGTCGCCGGCGACATCGGAGAGGTCCACGATCACGCCGGGTCCGGTGAGAAAATCGAGCGTCAGGCTGGCGATGTCCTTGCCGGGGGTGTAGAAGTGGATTTCACCGTCCAGGTGGGTGCCGAGATGGTTGGAATGGGTGAGGAGCTGGCCGTTGGCGCCGTTGGGCGCCAGGCGTTTGAAGTACTTGACTTGCAGCGGTTCGTAGGTGGGCCAGGCGGGAGTGCCGATGCCCAGGGGAATGGACAGGTCGATGAACTTCATGGGGCGTGTCTCCGAAGATGAGGCGGTGGTCAGGGATCTTTCCGACAGGAGGCGCTGCGAGGGTGACCAACCGGCTTACCAGGCGCCGTCGGCCAGCCGCCCCGCAATCAGCTCTTGCAACTGGGTGAGTAGGTCGGTGTAGGCTGCTTTGGGCATCATGGGCTCCAGCTCGCTCAGGAGAAAGCGCGCCCAGGCTACGCGCTCTTCTGTGGCGCCTTTGAGGGCGATCAGCTCGGCCGCCACCTGCAGATGGTTGGTGATCGCAGGATCGTAGGGAACAGATGTCATGTATGTGCTCCTTGGTGCTCTACAGTTCTTTCAGGGCCGTAAAGGCTTGCTCGAAGCAGCCCAGCGGTGCCTGGACTAAGCCCGCGCCGACCATACCGACGCCGGGTGTTTTGTGTGCAATGCCGGTGTTGAGGCGCGGGGTGATGCCCGTCTCGATCACCCGCCGCACGTCCACCCCGACCGGCGTGCCGCGGAAGTTCAGCGCCGGGATGCTGAAGGCGCTGTGCTCGCCCACCGTGATGTCGTACATCGTCAGGGTGGTGTTCAACGCGTCCTGCGGCGTGCCGCCGACGAACTGGACGATGGCCGGCGCCGCAGCCAGGGCGAAGCCGCCGATGCCGCCCGTTTCGGTGATGGCGCTGTCGCCGATGTCGGGGTTAGCATCATCAGCCGTATAGCCCGGCAGCCACAGGCCCTGCACGTAGGGCGCCGGCGCAGTAAACCAGCGGTCGCCGGTGGCGCTAACGCGGATGCCCCAGTCGGTGCCGTTGCGCGCCATCACCGTGACGACCGTGCAACCGGGGATGTTCTCGGCCGGCTCCAGCATGGCCTTCATGGCCGGCATGGAGAGGTTGAGGTAGAAGTGGTCGTTGCCGTCGATGAAGCGCAGCACCGCTGCGGCCGTGGCTGCGTCGCTGGTCTCCACGAGGGCGGGGCCGATGGCGCGGATGAACAGCGAGGTACCGGCCTTGTTGCGGTTGTGGCACTCGTCGCCCATGTGCAGCGCTTGGGCGGTCAGCGAACGCAGGTCGATCGGCCCCGACTTAGCCAGCGCGCGCTGCAGCGCCGGATAGAGCACCCGCTCCATCCACTCCAGCCGTTGGATCACTTCGGGACCGTAGGCGCCGTAGCGCAGCACGCGGCCTAAGCCTTCGTTTTGTGTAGCATAAGCCAGGTTGCCGAAGGTCTCGTTGCGCACGATGAACACCGGCATGGAAGGGCTGATGATACCGGCCATGGGGCCGACGGCATGAAAATGGTGGCAGGGCGCAAACTCGATCTCGCCGCTGGCCGCCAGCGCCTCGGCCTCCTCAGGCGTGATGGCCAGCCCTTCGTAGATCAGCGCGCCGACAACCGCGCCGCGTGTGGGGCCGCTCATGCGCTCCCAGGTGATCGGGGGGCCACTGTGCGTGATCAAGCGGTCGTGGAAACCAGGGATGACTTCACGCGCCACGCCCATGCCCACCAGCAGCGGCCGGCCGCTGGTGATGCGTCGCAGCGCTTCAGCGTTTGCCGCATCGACAGCAACGCCTTGCAAGGTGTCAAGCTCGACATAACCGTCGACCGGCGGCTGCCAATCGACGACAACGGGCGCTGCGCCTTGGCTGGCCATGCTTTCGGCGAAGGTCTCCAGACCTAGGTTTATCGGTTTGAGCGGCTGGGCAAACAGGTCAGCGATCTTGCTCATGTCGTTGCTCCTGGTGTTCGGTGATCGGTGAGCAGTCATCGGTAACCGGTGATCGGTGGTTGGGTGACCGGATCGCGTCTCTAGTGGTCACTCTCGAAATCTACCGCTACGGCGGCCTCCATCACCTCGCGCATGTGGGCCAGCACGCCCTGGTGGATGGGGTGCACCTGATAGAGCTCCATGTCGGCTAGGCTGGCAAAGCGGGTGATCAAGGCGATATCGTAAGCGCGCGGGGAGGGGACGACGTTGAGGCCGATCTCGAGGGCGTGCAGCGGCGCGATCTTGCCTTCCATGCTGCGCAGCACCTCAGCAGTCTTTGCCACCGCTTGTGGGCTGCGGTCCTTGAGCTTGAAGAGCACCACGTGCGTCAGCGGTTTGGCTTGCGGCGCTGGCGGCGGAGGCTGGGCAGCCGTTTGTAACGGCAAACGCATCACTAACTCGTCGCCGAGTTTGTCGCCGGTGTACGTGAAGCCGAGGAAGACGTAGAAGGGACCAGGGTTGCCCTCCCCCTCGCCGTGGCTGACCAGCAGCTCGGTTGCGCCGGGCCGTGTCCGCACGTAGTCGATGAGCAACTGCACGGCCCGCCGGGCAAAGCCGTTGCCCTGGTAGCGTGCGTCGACCATCAGCCGCCAGAGGAAGTACTCGGGCTTGACGGGATTGTCATAAAGCATGACAAAGCCAACAGGCGTCTCGTCGGCGTAGATGGCGCGGTACCAGGCGTATTGGTTGAAGTGCGCCTCGGCCAGGGAGACAGCGTTGGGCGCGACAAAGTGCTGTTGCGCCGGCGCAACTTGCAGGCGCAGCACGTCACGCAGGTTGTCTGCAGTGATGGGTCGCAGCGTGACGAGTGCGCTGCGGTCGAGGGGTGACGAGGCGGTCTGTGAGGTCATGAGGTGGGTGCATTCGCCAATTAGGCATGGCCGGCCAGGATCAACGACGCCACGCGCGTCGCTTGCGCGTTGCTGGCCGTGACCAGCGCGCCGGCTGCTTTGAGCTTAGCTTCCTGCTGGCTTAGCCGTTGGGGATCGTTCTCGGTGCCGCAAACGAAGGTGACCACCGGCAGATAGCGGCCGGCAGCAGCGGCGCGGGCGCGCGCAGCTTGTATCGCTTGTGCCGCCTCTCCGGCCGGGTCTGGGTGCGCGCCGTAGCCGAGCACAACATCCAGCAGCAGCACGGCGACTTCGGGGTCATCTGCGGCCTGAAGGATCATGCGGTTGCGCAGCGTGGGATCGAGCATGGGATGCAACCGGCCCACCGTGTACTCGTCCGCGCCCAGGTCGAGGAACACATGCTGGCCGTGGACGACGGCGTCCGGCGGTGGTTGGTGGCTGGCCACAGCCTTCGTGATCGGCGCGTTCGAGTAGACGGGGTCAGGCAGCCCTTCAGCGACGAGCTGCGCTTCGTAGCAGAACGTGCCGCCTGCAAAGAGGCCACGAATGAAGCGCTGGCCAGGCTGAAGCTTCGCCTGTTCCGCCTGCGCTGGCGGCAGGTAGGCCAGTGGGGCTTCATCGCAGGCCACGATGGCGCCGCACCAATCGCCGCCTTGCGCCAGGGCCACGGCAATGGCCGCCGCCTGTTCCAAGGTGCTGGCGGGGATGGCGCCGGCGCGCTCGATCATGCCAGGGTCGGCGCCCAAGAAACAGACCACCGTGGGCTTCTGGCTGGCCCGCACCTGCGCCAGGAGCTTGTGAGCCACTGGGTCGGCCGGCGGTTTGGAGATCAGGACGATGACCGCGGTGTGCGGGTCGGCTTGCAGCGCTTGCAGGCCCGCAAGCATTGCTCGGCCGCCCACGGCCTCGCTCAGGTCGCGGCCGCCCGTGCCGATGGCCTGGCTCACGCCGCTGCCGCGCCGCGCGATGTCGCTGCTGACCGACTGCAGGCCGGTACCGGCCGCGCTGACGATGCCGATGGGCCCACGCGGTACGGCGTTGGCGAAGCCTAGACCGATGCCGTTGATGATCGCTGTGCCGGCGTCAGGCCCCATGCATAGCAGGCCGCGTTGCTCTGCCAAAGCTTTGAGCGCGATTTCATCCTCCAGGCTGACGTTGTCGCTAAAGAGCATGACGTGCAGACCGTGTTCCAGCGCCCACCGCGCCTCGCGCGCCGCGTAGCGACCGGCCACGGAGATCATCGCCAGGTTGGCGTCGGGCGCCTGGCGCAACGCCGCGCGCAACGAACGAGGCCTTGGTTGGCCGCCGGAAACCGCTGGGCTCTGCTTGTGGCTGGCCAAGATCGCGTCTACGGCGGACGCTGCGGCGGCAGCCGTGGCTTCATCCGCGGCCAACACTGCGACCACCAAGTCGTTGGGCGTGGCTTCTGCGGCGGCGTCGGTCAACAAGCCGGCATCGCGCATCAGCCCCAGGTTGGCCGGAGTGCCCATCACAAGGGCCGCGTCTTGCACCCCCGGCATGGCCAACAGGTCTTTGGCGGCCAGCATCAGTGTGATCGAGTCGAAGTAGGCAGACGGGAGGATGCGAGTGGCGATTGGCATGGAGCTGTCTCCTAAACGGTGTCGTCTGCCAGCGCGGCCAAAAAGCCCGCCAGCATGTCGGCGCCCGAGGTGGCGCCAAAGCGCAGCACCTCAGCGGTTGCCGTGCGCAACGTCATCGGGTCGGCGTCGGTCAGGCTGGTGATCAGATCGTGCCAGGCCTGGGGGGTGGCGCCGACCGCCGCCGCGCGTAGGAAAGCTAGGCTCAGGTCGGTGGTGTGTCCCTCTGCTGCGGCGATTACGGCTTCGCCTACCGCCTCTACGGCCAGCAAGGGTTCATCCTCGTCCAAGTCGAGCGCCTGACGGGCGCGCAAACCGACCAGCCAGCCGGCCAGCCAGTCGTCCCCGGCCGGCGTCAACCCAGGGCCAAGGCCGGCCAGGCGACGGGCAAAGACGCGGATCCATTGCAGGTTGCCGGTGCGGTAGGCGCGGCGCAGGCCATCGGTGAGCTCCCACGCTTGCGATTGTACCAGCGCGATCGCCGGTCGGCTGCCAAAGGCGCCTTGCGTGTGATAAGCAGGTGCAGCCGCCAGACTGGCCGGCGGCGCTTCGAGCGGCAGCCCTGTGCGCAGGCGCTCTAGGTTGCTACGCACGACTTGGGGCCGCCGGCTGAGCTGGTTGTAGGACGGGCAGGTGTCCCAAACGGTCGCGGTAGCCACGTCCAGCTCCCACCCGCGGCCCAGCTGCAGCCGATGTCCATCGCCGGTGATTTGGTCGCCGGGCCGCAGGACTGCCAGCAGCGCGGCCGGCTCGACCACAACATTGAGAGGGCCGTTGCCGATGTGCTCGCTGACCAGTGCGACGTAGACGCTCGGCTCCACCAGCAGGTTGACCACCTCGGCAAACACGGTCTCCACCTTGGCTGTCAGGTTGGGCTGTGTGAGAATGGGAGCGATGTAGCTGCTGATGGAGAGCGAGCGCAAAGAGGAAGCGATGGTGGGCATGGCAAGCACCGTTGCGCGGATACCGCAGTCAGAGGGAGATGACAGCAGCCGGCATAAGCCTCAGTGCTCTGACCCAGACGCCGGGCGCTGGCGTCGCGCTGAGTGCTCTCCGGCGGCTGGGCGGTCGTCATGTTGGAGGTTGCCTGGCTGGCGCCATTCTACCACGGCCCTGGCGATTGCGCCAGACTCGCCCGTGCTCGATGCAAGGTCGACCGGCTGAGAGCGTGATGAGACGTGGTCCGTCAGCCGCCGGCCAAGAGTGCCAGGACAATGCCGCCGGCCAGCGCCGATGCGATCTGGCCTGCCGTGTTGGCACCCATAGCGTGCATCAGCAGGAAATTGTCGAAGTCCTCCTCCTGGCCAATGCGCTGCACGACCCGCGCTGCCATGGGGAAGGCGGAGATGCCGGCTGCTCCAATCAACGGGTTGAACTTGCCGCGCGTGACCAGGTAAAGAAACTTGCCGAACAGCAAGCCTGCCGCCGTGTCCAGGGCGAACGCCACAATGCCCAGCACCAAGATCAGCAGGGTGTCGAGCCGCAAGAAGCTTTCGGCTACCATGGTCGAGCCAATGGCAAGGCCGAGGAAGATCGTGGTGACGTTGGCGATCTCGTTGCTGGCCGCGTCCACCAGCCGCTCCACCACCCCAGACTCGCGCAGCAGATTGCCGAACATCAGCATGCCGATCAGCGGCGTGGCCATGGGCACCAACAGGCCGGTGGCGAGCGTGACGGCGATCGGAAACAGGATGCGCGTCGGCTTGCTCACGGGCCTCGCCGTGTAGGGCATGCGCACTCGGCGCTCCTTGCGGGTGGTCATGGCGCGCATGATGGGCGGCTGGATGATCGGCACCAGGCTCATATAGCTGTAGGCAGCCACGGCTATGGGCGCCAGCAGGTGCGGCGCAAGCTGGCTAGAGACGTAGATCGATGTCGGTCCGTCGACAGCGCCGATGATGCCGATCGATGCGGCCTCGTTCAGGGTAAAGCCCAGCGCCAAGGCTACCAGCAGGGTACCAAAGATGCCGAACTGGCCGGCCGCGCCCAGCAGAACCATCTTGGGGTTTTCCAGCAGCGGCCCGAAGTCGGTCATGGCGCCGATGCCGATGAAGATCAACAGGGGGAAGAGCTCGGTGGCGATGCCGGCTGCATAGAGGATGCCGAAGAGGCCATCTTCTTCCGTCATGCCGGTGAGGGGAATGTTGGCGATAATGGCGGCGGCGCCGATAGGGATCAGCAACACCGGTTCATAGTTTTTGGCGATGGCAAGGAAGATCAACACGCCGCCGGCGGCCATCATTACCACGTTGCCAACGCTCAAAGCCTGGAAACCCTGGGTAAGCAGGGAGATGAGATCTGTGTTCATGGGCTTGGTCCGGGCTTCCCAGCAACGCCAAGGTGGCGGGAAACCGCAGCAGGATAACGTCAGGTCGCGTTGTCGGCAAAGCGGACGAGCGGATCACCGTAGGCGACCTTGGTGCCGGGGGCAACCAATACCTCAGCGATCTGGCCGGCGCGGCTAGATTTGATGCTGTTGCGCATCTTCATCGCTTCCAGGACGCACACCTCGTCCCCGCGCACCACGTTGTCACCGGGCTTGACACGCACCTCGACGATGGTGCCGGGCATAGGAGCTTCAATCGCAGCGAGGGTCTGTTGTTCGGCTTCGCTGATGGGCGGTGGCGGCGGCTGAACGGGCAGGCGCAGCGGCGCGGGCTGGCTTGCAACCGGCGCAGAGGTGGGCAGGACGGCCGGCGAGACGGTGGCTTCGGCCTCTGCCCCCTGCCATTCTACATCCACCGTGAACGGTCGGCCGTTCACCCGCACGGACAGCGGCCGCTGTTGCGGGTCGTCGATCTCGACCAGGAAGGATTGGCCTTCAACGTTGATGCGGAAACTGCGCATGGTGGTCTCGATTCTGTTCTAGTTTCGTTCACGCTCGTCCACAAGCTGCGCTCATGCGTCGCGTGGGGTGCGGCGCGGTTGCCAGGAGCGGAGGGTGCGGCTGTAGCCCACGGCCACCCAGCGCGTCAACACAGGCGGCAAGCGCCAGCGCAGGGCAGCTTCTGCCTCATGCTCGGCGCGCAACAGCCAGAGAGCGGTGGCAATGGCGGCGATTTCTTGCGGGGTAGGCGCATGGGCGCCAGCGGCCGGCGCAGTCTCGGCCGCGGCGGCCTGCTGCCGTCGGCTTCGCCTAGGCCGGATCTGCGACAGTCGGGTGAGCAGCGCCATCAATCCCCACAGCAGGACGAGCGCGCCGAACACCAAGCCCATGCCGACAACAGTGATCTGTAAACCCTGGATAAACTCGTCGCTCATCGGCGTTTCTCCCGCAGCAAGGGTAGCCCGGTCAAACCGGCATCAAGCCGTGTTTACGCGCCGGGTTGGAGCTAACCTTGCCGCGCAAGATGTCAAGCGCCGCAATCAGGCGCGGCCGCGTCTCGCGCGGTTCTAAGACTTCGTCGATTTGCCCGACGTCGGCGGCCACGTAAGGATTGAGGAACTTGCGGCGGTACTCCTCGGCGATCTGCGTGCGCAACGCTTCAGGGTCTTGCGCCTGACTGAGCTCACGACGGTACAAGACGTTCGCCGCGCCGTCAGGCCCCATGACGGCGATCTCGGCTGTGGGCCAGGCAAACGCCAGATCGGAGCGCATCTGCTTGCTGCTCATGGCGATGTAGGCGCCGCCGATGGCTTTGCGGGTGACGATGGAGATCTTGGGCACGGTGGCCTCGCAGTAGGCGTAGATCACCTTGGCGCCGTGCCGGATGATGCCGTGGTGTTCCTGGTCCACGCCTGGTAGGTAGCCAGGACAGTCGACGAAGGTAACGATGGGGATGTTGTAGGCGTCGCAGATGCGCACGAAGCGCGCGATCTTGTCGCTGCTGTCGATATCAAGCACGCCGGCCAGATAGTTGGGCTGATTGGCCACCACGCCGACCACGTAGCCGTCTAGCCGTGCGAAGCCGGTGATGGCATTGCGCGCGAAATAGGGCTGAATCTCGAAGAAGCTGTTGCGATCCATGACGCGTTGCAGGACCTCGTGCATGTCGTAGGGCTGGGTATCGTCGGCGGGCACGATCTGGTTCAGCTCCTCGTCCATGCGCAAAGGGTCGTCGTAGGGATCGACGCGCCGCGGGTCCTCGGCGTTGTTAGGCGGTAGGTAGCTGAGCAGCTGCTTGACTTGCAGAAAGGCCTGCTGTTCGCTGTCCGCCAGCAGGTGTGCCACACCGCTCTTTGAGTTGTGCACCAGCGTGCCGCCCAGGTCGCGAAAGCTGACATCCTCGCCGGTGACGGTTTTGATCACGTCTGGCCCGGTGATGAACATGTAGCTGATCTTGCGCACCATGATCACGAAGTCGGTGAGCGCCGGTGAGTACACGGCGCCGCCCGCACTGGGCCCTAGAATCACCGAGATCTGCGGCACGACGCCCGAGGCCAACACGTTGCGGGTGAAGAGCTCGCCGTAGGCGGCCAGGCTGCGTACCCCTTCCTGGATGCGCGCGCCGCCGCTGTCGATCAGGCCGATGATCGGAATGCCGCTTTCCAGAGCGACGTCCATAATGCGGCAGATCTTGTGCGACTGCACCTCGGAAAAAGAGCCGCCGAGCACAGTGAAGTCCTGGGCATAGATGGCTACCTTGCGGCCGCGTATCTTGCCAAAGCCGGCCACAACGCCGTCCCCCGGGTATTTCTTGTCGGCCATGTCGAAGTCGGTGATGTTGTGGGTGGCCAGCGCGCCGATTTCTTGGAAACTGCCTTCATCCAGCAAGGCGGCCAAACGCTCGCGCGCTGTGAGCTTGCCCTTGGCGTGCTGCTGCTCGCTGCGGTCGGGTCCGCCACCTGCGATGGCGCGGGCGCGCATCTGACGCAATTCGGTGATTTCTGGTAAGGCTGTTGTCATTGCTTCTCCTTAATGGTGCTTTTTTGCCTCTCATGGCGCACGTCGTCTCAACTTCGCTGTAATGCATTGTAACGCAGCGCGGCATTTTGCGACATGATCTAGCTCATGTTTGCTTCGCTGAGCCAAGCGGCGAGCCGCGATGCGCACTGCAAGCTGGTGGGTCAGGCAACTTGCCGTGTCGCTCGCTGCGTCGGCCCAGCCGGCGCTGCGCCTGATGAAACGCGGCGATTTGCCCGTCACATCGTGGTCATGTATAATGGCTTCAGACAAGGAGAGGTCGCATAGTTTGGCCGAGTGCGCGCGTCTCGAAAACGCGTAGGGTTTACGCCCTCGTGGGTTCAAATCCCACCCTCTCCGCCAATCAGGCGCCCCGGCAGAAAGCACCCTGCCGGGGCGCTCTTGTTTCAAAATCTTGGGTCGAGTCATCGTTGACAAAGGGCCTATGCAGGTGCCGCACACTGACGACCGGTCTGCAGCGGAAGTCGGCTCTGCGAACACCCTTACAAACGTGGACTCAGGTGCCCGGCCATATGTTCAAACAGTGTAACTGCTCAGGCGTACCCCTATCCAAGGATTGGAAATCCCCGGCTGACAGTACGAAGGCCCCGCAGAGCCTGGCGGAGCGTGTTCCCAGCGGCTGTGGCCGCTCACCTGCACCTCGCCTGCGGCCCACCAGGCGCTTCGCTTCTTAAGGCTTCGTCGGCGCAGGCGCAGGTGTCGTGCTGTCAGACGCGGTGAACACTTGCACCTGCGATGCAAGTGCAGGTGTTCCGTTCACCGGGCTGAGCAGTTACCAAACGGTTACGACAAGGGCAGATTTGGTGGCGCCTGAGCGGTAATGGTATAATCCTCGTAGTTCATGGAGAGGTCGCATAGTCCGGTCTAGTGCGCGCGCCTGGAGAGCGCGTATCCCTCCGGGGATCGTGGGTTCAAATCCCACCCTCTCCGCCAGTGTCCAGAAAGTCGGCGTGTTGGACGCCGACTTTTTGATTCAAGTCTGCGCACAACGCGCGGCAGCCAACTTGCCACCCCTCCTTATCTGCGGTACAATGAGGGTGGTCGTGCTAAGCGGGGCGCTAGCGGTGCCTTGTACCCGCAATCCGCTATAGCGGGGCTGAATTCCCACTCCAAGGGCTCGACGATCTTTGTGACTGCCGGGCTAAGTGGCGTCGAGAGCTGGGTCCTGTGCGGCGCAGGCCCGTGAACCTGGTCAGGACCGGGAGGTAGCAGCCATAAGCGGTCACCTGTGGGTGCCACGGGGTAGCCTGGCTGGAGCCTACTGGTTCGGTAAGCCGGGGGTCGCAGTTCGACGAGGGGTGCACGGCCAGGAATCATGAGGCGAGCCTGTCAGGCTCGCCTCTTCTTTTGTCCTCAAGGCCGCTCACCATGTCAGTTTGCTGCTGCGCTGGCTAACTGCCCCTGGCTTGTTTGATCAACGTCTGTTTCAAGTCCCACAGTCGCTGGCTCAGGCTGACGTGGTAGATGTGCGGCGTCACCAGGCGACGCACGCCCGGGTCGAGGTGTTCTACGTCGGTTGCACGGCGCTGCCGCATTTCCGCCAGTGTAGGGAGATCGATCACCAGCCGACCCTCGCGCAGTACCTCCACCAGCAGGGGTTCGATGCGCGCTATCTCCTCCTGCCGCAGGACGCGGTACTTGGTGTGGTCCGCCGGGTGACGCAGCGTGAGCTCTGGCTGCTGGGCAGGTTCCTCGTCGGCTAGGGTCAGCAGGTCGGCAGTAGCCAGGCCGCGCCGGTCGTAGAGCCTCCACACCCGCTTGTTCCCCGGGTTCAGCGTCTTGGCAATAGACTCGGAGATCTTGATGGCCGGTTGCATCTCTCCTTCTACCTCCACCGCCACCAGCTTGTACACGCCGTCTAGGGCGCCCTGGCCGGCTGACGTGATCAACCGGGTGCCCACGCCGTACACCAGGCGGCGGATCAACCGGTCGGGGTCGACGCCGTAACGGAGGGCTTCCTCGGCGATCTGGCTGGTGATCTGCCAAATGTTCAACTCGTCCAGCTCGTTGCTGAGCACGATAACTGTTTCCGGGAAGCCGGCCTCGTCCAGCATCTTCGCGGCCTGGATCGAGAGATAGGCCAGGTCGCCAGAGTCCAGGCGGATGCCCACGGGGCGGTGGCCGGCCCGGCGCAACTCCTCGAAGACGGTGATAGCGTGGGGCACGCCGCTGCCGAGGGTGTCTACGGTGTCCACCAGCAAGAGGCAGTTGTCGGGGTAGACTTCAGCATAGGCGCGGAACGCGGCCAGCTCGCCGGCGCCCATGGCCATGAACACCTGCACCATGCTGTGGGCGTGGGTGCCTTTCGGCGGTAGATCCAGCACGTGGGAGAGCCCGACGTTGGAGCTGAAGTCGGCGCCGCCGATCAGCGCCGCGCGGCCGCCGGCGTTGGCCCCCCGCTCCGGCCCGCGACGCAGGCCAAACTCCAGCACTGTGCCCTTGCGAGCCACCTCGCGAATGCGCGCTGCTTTGGTGGCAATGAGCGTCTGGTAGTTCAGCAGGTTGAGCAGCGGCGTCTCCAGGATCTGCGCCAGGGCTAGAGGCCCCTCTACGACCGTCAGCGGCACGTCGGGATGCACCACGCGGCCTTCGGGGATGGCGTGCAGGGTGATGCCGTCGAACCCGCCGGCGCGTCGCAACCAGGCAAGGAAGTCATCGCTGAAGGTGCGTTGCCCTGCGGGGCCGCGCTGGCTGCGCAGGTAGTCGATGTCCTCGTCGGTCACGTGGGCCTGTCGCATCCAGTCCACCAGCCATTCCAGCCCAGCGTTGATGCAGTAGCCGGCCTGATGCGAGCCATAGTTGGGATAGCGACGGAAGAAGTGGTCGAACTGCGCCTGGCGCTCGTGCAGGCCCATGCGGAAATAGAGCTGGGACATGGTGAGCTGGTATTGGTCGGTGAAGAGAAAACCCTCAACGGTGCGTTGTTGGTGTTGGCGCATACATCGCAACTCCTTCTTCGTAGTGACGGCTTTAGCCGTTAACGGGCGGCTGAAGCCGCTACTACAAAGGATGGGGGATCTTCGTAGCCCGGCGGCCACACATCGATGATCTCGCGCGGCCTGTCGCTTTCGGCGAACTGCATCAGGTAGAGCTTGGCATAGAGCCCGCCCGCCGCCAGCAGCTCATCGTGGGTACCGATCTCCACAACCTGTCCATGATCCATCACCACAACGCGGTGCGCGGCCTGGATCGTACTTAGCCGGTGGGCAATGATGATCGTCGTGCGGTCGGCCATCAGCCGGTCTAGCGCGGCTTGCACGAAGCGTTCCGACTCGTTGTCCAGCGAGCTGGTTGCCTCGTCCAACAACAAAATGCGGGGGTTCTTGAGGATGGCGCGCGCGATAGCGATGCGTTGGCGTTGGCCGCCGCTCAGGTTCATGCCGCGTTCGCCGACCCGCGTCTGGTAGCCCTGTGGCAGAGCGACAATGAACTCGTGCGCATAAGCCGCCTTGGCCGCTGCAATGACTTCCTCCTCGCTGGCGTCGAGCCGGCCATAGAGGATGTTCTCGTAGACCGTGCCGCCGAAGAGCAACGTCTCTTGCGGCACCAGACCGATCTGGCTACGCAGGCTATACTTGGTCACCGTGCGCAGGTCATAACCGTCAATAGCTACCACGCCCTCGTCAGGGTCGTAGAAGCGGGGGACCAGGCTGCACAGCGTGCTCTTGCCGGCGCCGCTAGGCCCCACCAAAGCCACGATTTCGCCGGGCGCAATGTCGAGCGACACATGGCGCAACACGCGGCTCTCGTCGGCGTAGCTGAAGGACACGTTATCGAAGGTGATGCGGCCTTGCACGGGCGGCAATGGCCGGGCGTTTGGCGTCTCAACCACGGTGGGTTGGGTGTCGAGGATCTCAAACACGCGCTTGATCGCGCCCAGCGCAGCACGGAACTCGCCGTACAGACCGGCCAGGCTGCCCAACCCGGACGCGATCAACAAGCCGTAGATGATGAAGCTGGTGATCATGCCCACGGTCATGGCGCCGGCGATGACCTGTCGACCACCGTACCACAGGATGGCAGCAATGGCGCCGAACCCTAGGAAGAGCATCAAGCTGCCAAAGCCGGCCCGCGCCGCGGTCATACGGATGGCGGCCCGCAGACTGTTGCCTAAATCGCGGCGATAGCGCTGGTATTCGTAGTCCTCGCGGCCGAAGCCCTTGACCACGCGAATGCCGGACAGCCCTTCTTCGGCTGTGACCGTGGCGCCGGCCAGCTCGTCTTGCACGCGCGTCGACATGCGTTCGAGCGGCCGGCCAAAGGCAAAAGCGATGACGATCAGCAGCGGCATCAGGAACAGGATGAACAGGGTCAGTGATGGGTTGAGCGAGAAAACGATCACCACAGACCCGATCACGGAGATCAGCGAGCTGAGGATGGTTGTGATGCTGGTGGTCAGCAGGTTGCGCACCAGGGTCACGTCGTTGGAGAGTCGCGACATCAGCTCACCCACGCGGTGCCGGCTGTAGAAGCTCATCGAGAGGGTGATCAAGCGCTGAAAGAGGGAAGTGCGCAGCTCGTAGACGATTCTCTCGCCGGTAATGCCCAGGAAGTAGCTCTGCACGAAGCTGCCGACGGCCATCACCAGAAACAACCCCACCATC
Organism: Anaerolineales bacterium; assembly: GCA_034432445.1. Lineage (GTDB taxonomy): Bacteria > Chloroflexota > Anaerolineae > JAAEKA01 > JAAEKA01 > JANWYQ01. The sequence continues at coordinate 37,081 of DAOUBX010000094.1, read as the reverse complement.
AGGACCACAAACCGGTTCAGCGCGTTGTAGTCGCCCTGGCCGAGGACATCGGCGATGGTTTGCCCAATGAAGAGGGGAAAGGCCAGCATCGCCACGCTGCTGATCATCAGGCCAACAATGGCTGCTACCATGCGCCACTTGTGCGGCTTGAGATAACCGAAGAGGCGCCGCCAAGGCACCTGCCGGCCTGAACGCACTGGCTCGACGATGTCGCGCAGGTTGGGTGGTGGGGCTATCGACATAATGAGACGTCTACCTGATCACGGCGACGCCGCCCATGTATGACCGCAACACGTCCGGTACGACCACACTGCCATCGATCTGTTGGTAGTTCTCCAAGATGGCGATGACGACGCGCGGCAGGGCCAGCCCGGAGCCGTTGATGGTGTAGACGTAACGGGGCTTGGCGCCTTCAGCGGGGCGGTAGCGGATGTTGGCGCGCCGCGCTTGGAAGTCGGTGAACAAGGAACAGGAGCTGACCTCCAGCCACTCCTGACAGCCGGGAGCCCACATTTCCAGGTCGAACTTGGCTGCTGCAGAGAAAGCCAGGTCGCCGGTGCACATTTGCACCACACGGTACGGGATTTCCAGCCGACGGCAGATGTCTTCGGCGTCGGCGATCAGCTTGGCCAGCTCAGCTTCGCCTTGCTCTGGTTCGACGAACTTGACCATCTCCACCTTGTCGAACTGATGCCCGCGCTTGATGCCGCGCACATCCTTGCCGGCCGACATCTTCTCGCGGCGGAAGCAGGGCGTGTAGGCCACGTGGTAGATCGGCAGCTTGCCCGGCGGGATGATCTCGTCGCGGTAGAGGTTGGTGACCGGCACCTCAGCCGTTGGAATCAGCCACAGGTCGTCCTCGATGTCGCGGTAGAGATTCTCGCCGAACTTGGGTAGGTTGCCGGTGCCGAAGAGACAGGCCTCCCGCACGAGGAAAGGAGGATACACCTCGGTGTAGCCGTGTTCGTTGATGTGCACGTCGAGCATCCACTGGATCAGCGCGCGTTGCAGCCGCGCACCCAATCCTTTCAGCACGTAGAAGCGGCTGCCGGAGAGCTTAACCCCGCGCTCGAAGTCGATGATGTCTAGCGCCTCGCCCAGGTCCCAATGCGGCAGTGGCTCAAAGACGAAGGCGCGCGGCTGACCCCACGTGCGCACGACGACGTTCTCGCTGTCGTCTTTGCCCACTGGCACGTTGGGCAGCGGCAGGTTGGGGATACGGCTCATGGCGTCGAACAGCTCTGCGTCGACCACTTTCAGGCGCTCGTCCAGTGCTTTGATCTCGTCGCCGACGCGGGCCATGGCCTCTTTCAACGTCTCGACCTCGGCGAGCTTCTGCTCGCGCATGAGCTGGCCGATGCGCTTGCTCTCGGCGTTGCGCTGCGCCTTCAGCTCTTCCACACGCATGAGCAAGTTGCGTCGCTCCTCGTCGAGCGCCAGCGTGCGGTCGACAGGCGCATTGGGGTCTTGCAGCGCCTGCATCTGCTGTTTGACAAATTCGGGATTCTCGCGGATGAACTTGATGTCGAGCATGTCAGTCGCCTCCAAATGGCTCTGCGGTGAAGCAGGGTTCGTTGTGCTTGTCATGTCATGCGCCGGCATTGTGGCGCTGAATCAAAGCGCCCCCCGCCTACCAGGACGAGGGGCGCTCTCGTGGTGCCACCTGGTTTCGCCGCGCCCTCGCGGACACAGCCTCAGGGGTCATGGTTGACCCAGGCCCGCTAACGGGGGCCAAGCGCTCGACCATACTTGGAAGGATGCCGTTCCGGCCAAGGACTCAGGAGGGCTGTTCAGCTGGGGTCCGGTTGCCTTGCACCGTCCGGCAACTCTCTGCTATCGGCGCACCAGCCTACTCGGCTCCATCAACGTCGCTGCGCTATGATGGCTTTCTCCGACGCAGGGAACCTGCGCAACTGCACCGAGTATACCACACGGCCACCGAGGCGTCAAAGAGCGCGGCTAATCGAACTCGATCTTGCGGTTGCGCATGGCCACGCTCTCGGCCAGGCCAATGCCGATCATCAGCGTGATGAGGGAGCTGCCGCCGTAGCTGATGAAGGGCAGGGTGATGCCCGTAACGGGCAATAGCCCCAGGTTCATGCCGATACTGACTACCGATTGGAACAGGATCAGGGCAATGACGCCCACGACGATCAGCCGACCGAAGTGGTCGCGTGCTTGATCGGCGATGGTAAACAGGCGCCACAACACGACCAACAGTAGGATCATCAACGTGATAGCGCCGACGAATCCCAGCTCTTCGGCGATCACACTGTAGATGAAGTCGGCGTAGCGGATGCGCAAGAAGTGCAGCTGGCTCTGGCTGCCCTGCGCAAAGCCCTTGCCCAGCCAGCCGCCGTTGCCGATGCTGATCAGCGCCTGCGCAATGTTGAAGCTGGCGTCGGGGTCGCTGGCCGGGTCAAGGAAGATGAGGATGCGCTGGCGCATGTACCCCTGCAAGTTGGCCCAGACTACCGGAGCAGCTAGCACGATCCCGACTACGCCGGCCAGCATGTAGCCCCACGGCAAATCGGCGGCAAAGAGCATGAACGCGCCGATCACACCCAGCACAATGGCCGTGCCCAGATCAGGTTGCATGTAGATCAGCGCCATGGGAACGAGCAGCAGCAGCAGCGCCAACACAACCCACTGCGGTTTGCTCAGCTGCTCGCGATGGCTGCTGAGATACTGCGCAAACGCTAAGATGAACAGGACCTTGGCAATCTCGGCGGGCTGGACAAAAACAATGCCGGCATCGAACCAGCCGGAAGCACCGCCGCGTACCTGTCCGGCGACAGCCACGGCCGCCAAGGCGGCCAGCATCACGCCATACAGGGGCCATTGCAGGCTCGTGAGCAGGCGATAATCGAAGGCGGCCGCCAACAGCAGCAACACGAAGCCGATGATGGCATAGATGCCCTGCCGCAACGCGTAGTCCTCGTAGCCCGGCACGTTGAGTGTGGCGCTGTAGACCATGGCCACACCAAATACGATCAAGACCAGGGTAGTTAACAGCAGCACAAAATCAAAACGGCGCAGGTTCAGGCGCATCAGCCACCTCCCTCGCCCGACGAAGGCAGCGGTTGTTCAGGCGGCGCAGCCGGCTGTCCGAGGTCACCGCTTGGGACTTCTGGGGTTTGGTCGTTCGCCACGTCCGTCGTTGGCGGTTCTACGCTCATACCTGACGCGGCAGCTGCACGCTGCTCTTGCAAGCTGAAATAGCCGCGCAGGATGTCCTGTGCGATGGGCAGCGCTGTGCTGGAGCCCTCCCCGCCGTTGTAGACAAAGACGACCAACGCAATCTCCGGCGCCTCATAGGGGGCAAAGGCTGTGAACCAAGCATGGGTCGGCAAGCGGCCTTTGGGGGTATAGCCCAGCTCAGGATCCCAGAACTCGGCCGTGCCGGTCTTTCCGGCGACGGTCACGCCCGGCACGCTCAAGGCCTTGGCGGTGCCGTTAGGATAGTTCACCGCGCCCCACAGCCCCTCGCGTACCTGATCGATGTACGCCGGATCGACCGGTAACTCGCGGAGGAGCACCGGCGCGAACTCCTCGACCAAGTTGCCTTCTGTGTCGACGATTTTGCGCACCAACCGCGGCTGGTACAGCAGGCCGCCGTTAGCAATGGCTGCTGTGGAGTTGAGCACTTGCAAGGGGGTGGCCAGCAGCGCACCTTGGCCGATGGACATGTTGTAGGTGTCGCCCGCTGACCAGGTTTCGGCGTAGGTCAGACGTTTCCAGCGGGGAGTGGGCACCAGGCCGGGGTTTTCGCCGGGCAAGTCGATGCCCGATGGGGCGCCGAAACCAAAGAGCTCGGTGTACTCGACCAGTTTGTCGATGCCTAGACCCTCGAACGTCTTGCGATAGCCGCCGGAGACCTGGTAGAAGAACACATCACAGGAGACGGCCAGCGCTTCGCGCACGTTGATCATGTAGTGACCGGTGCCGTACTGGTGAATCCAGCAGTAGAAGGGCTGGGCATAGCGCGGGTTGTCCGGAAAGAAACGGTTGTCTACCCAAATCGTGCCGTCCACGCGGCCATCGAAGCTGTCGCCCAAGCGCGTACGTTCATCGATAATGCCCTCTTGCAGCGCTCCTGTTGCTGTGACGATCTTGAACGTCGAGCCAGGGGGGTAAAGGCCACTGATGGCGTGGTTCACCAAAGGCCGACGTTTGTCCGCGAGCAACGCATTGTACTCGGCCGGCGTGATGCCTTTGGCAAACAGGTTGTTGTCATAGGTGGGCAGGCTCACCATGGCCAGAATCTCGCCGTTGCGCGGATCCATGGCGATGGCAACGCCGCTATCGGCCTTGACTTTTTGCATACCTGTGCGCAGCGCCTCGTCGGTTAGGCGTTGCAAGTCTAGGTCGAGAGACAACACGAGATTGTTGCCGGGCGCGCTGGGGAAGATGTCACCGACAGTGCGCACCTCGCGCCCGTTCACATCGACCTCGATGTTGCGCCGGCCATCACGCCCGCGCAGCGCCTTCTCATACGTGCGCTCCAGCCCGGCCAGGCCCACCTGGGCGTTGGGTTGGTATCCCTCGGCTCGGTAGGCGTCGACATACTCCTGCGGGATAGGCCCCATGAAACCCAACACGTGCGACGTCAAGGTACTGCTGATGTACTCGCGCACCGGCTCAATGCTCAGTGAGATGCCGGGCAGGCGATAGGACTGCTCTGCCACAGCGAAGGCAATCTCGCGATCGACCTGGTTGGCGATGATGATCGGGCGATAGGCGCCACCTCGCCAACCATTTTCAATATCGGCTAGCGCTTGTTCCACGGTCAGGCGCCGGCGCAGCGGCGGCTGACCACCCAGGCCGGGCTGCAGCGGTTTCGTCCCTGCATTGGCTTGCGACGCCGGTTGGCCGCCTTGTTCAATCGGGCCGACCGGCTCCTGCGCCTCGTCGAGGATGCGGTCCAGCTCTTCCAGCACTTGGCGGATGCGATCTTCCTCGTCGGGCAGGTCGGCCGGAATGGCCGCAATGCTGAAGCTGGGGCGATTGCGCACGAGAATTCGGCCGTTGCGGTCATACATGATACCGCGCGGCCCTCTGACTTCGACGAGACGAAAGCGGTTTTGATCGGCCCGCGCGCGCAAAGCCTCTCCCTGAACGATCTGGATGCGCCACAGCTGCACGGCCATGGCAGCAAACACTACGACTGTGACGATGCGTAACAGGAGCAAGCGCAGCGAGGGGGGCAGAGGTCGATCGAGCACAGACAATTACTCCAACGACAGGCGCTCACGGCCGACGGCGCGACTGAGAGCAGACAACAGCGGATAGATCAGCGCCATGATCAAGACGTTGGCGACAATCTCAAGGGAGAGCATGCGCACCAGGATGTCCAAGGGCAGCAGCCGATGTCCGGTCAGTGCTAGGAGGGCGATTTGCAGCAGGCTGCGCGCCAGCGTAGCCAGAGTCACCATGGCCAACGGCAACAGCAAGTTGCCGCTGTGGAACATCCTTGCGCCCAAGCCTGCGACCAAGGCGGCTACTATCAACCCGGCCGTGTAGAAGCCGAAGGGGCTGCCAGAGAGGAAATCCAGCCACAGCCCACCGATCGCTGCCCAGGCAATGGCAGAGGAGGTGTCCCAGAGCACGGCCCAGCCCACGACGAGAACTAGCATCAGGTCGGGGGTTACACCGCCGACAGCCAAATTCGGCAAGAAGGAGACTTGCAGCAGAGCGGCTGCGCCCAAGCCTAGCAGTAGCAAATACAAGTTCATGTGCTGATTGCTGCCGGGACGGTCAGGATCGTGGCCCAGATGCTAGGGCGTGACCGTCGGCTGTGCCAGGTTGATGCTTGGAACAAAGTTGGTCACCACCAGGACGGTCTCCAGGCTGTTGAAGTCGACGGTGGTGCGAACAATGGCGCGCTGGAACATTTCGACGTCGTTCTGTTCCACCGCCACCACTTGACCGATCGGAATGCCGGCCGGGAAGCGGCCGCCTTCGCCAGAGGTCAGGACGATATCGCCTATGGGGACCGGCTGATCGGGCGGCAGGTAATCCAGCACGGCCCCTTCGTCGGTCGCAGCGCGCCCATGCAGCAGGCCACGCAGGCGGGTGTTTTGCAACAAGGCGTTCACGCTGCTATCGCTATCGGTGATCAGCAAGACCCGCGACGCGTTGGGGTAGACGTCGGTAATGCGCCCCACAAGGCCGCGCTCGGTAACCACCGGCATGCCGGGTTGGATGCCGTTCTTGCTGCCTAGGTCGATCAAGATGGATTGCACGAGGTTGCTGGGCTCTCTGTTCACCACGCGTCCAACCACCTGGCCGCCCTTGTAACTGTAGCTGGAGTGCGTCTCGGCGAAGTTGAGCAGTTGGCGCAGCCGAGCGTTCTCGGCCTCCACCTCGCGCAGGCGCAGATTCTCGATGGTCAGGGCAGCTAGCGCGTGTTCTAGCTCGGCGTTGCGCTCGCGCAGGGTGGCCGCATCGCCAACCGCGCCAAACATGCTGCGCACGCTGCTGCCTAACTGGCTAAGCGCGGCTTGCAGGGGCAAAGCGACCCGAGCGATGGCGCTGCGCGCCGGGGCTGCAGCGCGCGTGTTAAGTAGCACAGCAGCGAGGATGAGCAAAGCGCTGCCCAGGAGGAGCCAGCGCACGCGGGAGCGATGGACGGGCTTCGTGAACATGGAGATAAACAGCACGTGCCCGGCTGGTCGGTCACCGGGCACGCGTTCCAGGGCTTAACGGCTTAACAATGTACCCAGTTGCTAGGCGCAGCGTTTCTACTGGTGAATGGTGCTGCCGCGCTGCATGGAGGCCAGCACCTTGCGCAAGGTGTCCATCTCTTCCAGAATGGCCTCGGCGCCGCGAGCCACACAGGTCAACGGCGAGTCGGCGATGCGCACCTGCATGCGGGTTTCTTCGGAAAGGCGGGTGTCCAGCCCACGCAGCAAAGCGCCGCCGCCGGCCAGCACCACGCCGCCGTTCATCATGTCGGCGATTAGCTCAGGAGGCGTCTCGTCGACAGCGTCGCGCACGGTCTCAACGATCACACTCACCGAGGGCGACAATGCCTCCCGCAGCTCGACGCTGGAGACCTCGATGGCTTCAGGCAATCCTGTGATCAGGTTGCGGCCGCGCAGGGTGACGGTGATCTCTTGCTCCAGGGGATAGGCTGAGCCCGCCAGGATCTTGGCCTCCTCAGCCATACGCTCGCCGATCAGCAGGTTGTACTTCTGGCGGACGTAGGTCATGATGTCCTCGTCCATCTCGTCGCCGGCGACGCGGATCGAACGGGCCACCACGATGCCGCCCAGCGCAATCACAGCGACCTCGGTGGTGCCGCCGCCGATGTCGACCACCATGCTGCCCCTGGCATCCGTGACGGGCAGGCCCGCGCCGATGGCCGCAGCCATCGGCTCTTCCACCAGGAAGGCTTCGCGCGCGCCGGCGTTGATGGCGGCATCGTGCACGGCGCGTTTCTCGACTTCGGTGACGCCGCTCGGGATGCCCACCACCACACGCGGTCGCGGGATGCGCAGGAACATGCGGTCGTGCACCTTGCGAATGAAGTAATGGAGCATCTGCTCCGTGATGTCGAAATCGGAGATGACGCCATCGCGCAGAGGGCGAATGGCTACAATGTTGGCCGGCGTACGGCCTACCATCTCTTTGGCTTCAGCGCCAATGGCCAGGACTTTCTTGGTTTTCTTGTCGATGGCTACCACGGAGGGCTCGTCGATGACGATGCCCTTGCCGCGAACGTTGACCAAGGTGTTGGCAGTTCCTAGATCGATGCCAATGTCCAAGGAGAACAGGCCTAGCAGCCAGTCAAGCGGGCGAAACACGCGATTGCTTTCCTGCCTTTGCTTAGAGTTTATGCTCGCTGCCCCGTGCATCACCCTGGCCGCCAACGGGCCGGCACCAGAGGTCATGCGCAACGATTGCGGCGGCGAGACGGCGGCATTATACCACGGGTACGGGGATAGGGAAAAGGGAGGGCGTTGGCGTGAGATGATTGGGCCCACGCTTTGCGCCTGGTGGTTCCTCACGAGGCCGAGGGGCGCGTGGCCGCCAACCAAGCAAGCCACGCCGGCAAGCCCTGCCCTGTGCGACACGAAAGGTGAAAGATGGGGACACCGGGGTTCACGGCCCGCACCCCGCGTTCGAAGGTTGCGAGATCGAAATCGACATAAGGCAACAAGTCGATCTTGTTCAGCACCACTGCGTCCATGGCGAGAAAACTGCCGGGATACTTCAGCGGCTTGTTGTCGCCCTCTGGCACGCTCGCCACCAGCACGCGGTAGTGTTCGCCTAGGCTGAAGTTCGTTGGACACACCAAGTTGCCCACGTTCTCGATGAAAAGCAGATCGATCTTGGCCAGGGGCAGTTGATCGAGGACTGCGGCCACCAACGGCGCGTCAAGGTGACAACCGCCGTTGGTGTTGATCTGGACGGCGGGCGCGCCGGCCGCGGCCACGAGATCGGCGTCGAGACGTGAGGCGAGATCGCCTTCGATCACGGCGACGCGGTGGCTGCGCAGCCCCTCGATGCTGCGCAGGACTAGGCTGGTCTTGCCCGCACCCGGCGACGCCATGAAGTTGACCACGCTGACGCCGTGCTGATCGAACAGGGCGCGGTTGGCAAGGGCGGCTTGATCGTTAGCCGAGAGGACGCGTTCGGCGACAGGGATGGAGAGAGTCATCGTTTGCTTGCTCCGGAGGCATGGCTAGGGGTGCTCAAGGCGCTCATCGATCTCGATGCTCTCGATGAACAACTCCTTGCCGCTGAGCACGTCGCCGCCAAGCGCTTGACACACCGGACAGACCCACAACACGCCTACCTCCGGGGTGAACTCCGCATGACAAGCATGACAGCGCACCTGGATGGGCACACGCCTGATATGCAGCGCAGCGTGCTCAGCAATCGTGCCTTGGCTTAGAATATCGAAGTAGAACTGCATCGAGTCGGGCACGTAGCCGGTCAGGTCGCCGACCACCAGTGTGATGGCGGTCAAGCTGCGTGCGCCGTGCTGTGTCGCCTGCCTGATGGCTATGTCGAGGATGTTTTCGGTAATGGCCAGCTCATGCATGGCGATCTCTTGTCGACCTCCCTCAGACGCACGCCCGATCCTGATAGATCCTCTCAACCACCGGGGGCAAGCTCAGGATGTTGGGGATTTGATACTCCGCGGCGTGATCAGAGGGGGCGTCTTCTGCAACCAGCACTGTGGTCATGCCCAGTTGGCCTGCCGCTGCCAGGTTGCGTGGGGCGTCGTCGATGAGGACGCACTCGCGCGCTTGCGCCTGGAGAAGGCTCAGACAATTGGTGTAAGCCTCGATATTGGGCTTGCTGATGTAGCCTACAGCCGTCACGTCGACGATGCGTCTGAAGTGATGGCGCACCTGCAGCTTGTCGAGCACGCGCTCGGCATGCCCGCGGTCGGCGTTGGTGAAGATCACCTTCTCGCCGGGCAAGGCTGACAGCATCGCGTCCAGCGCGCGGTCTGGCGCCAGCAGGCCGTCCAGCGGGAAGTCATGCACATAGGTCAAGAAATCGTCCGCATCAAGGTTGTGGTGGAGCAGCAACCCGCGCATTGAGGTGCCGTAGCGGTCGTGATAGCTGCGCGCCAGCGCGGCCGCTTCCTCCCAAGTCAACCCGTAATGATCGACGATGTACTGGCGAATGCGGTTGCCGATCGTCTGCATGACCCCTGTCTGGCGCGGGTAGAGAGTATCATCGAGGTCGAAGAGCAAGTAGCGGATGCACATGAGAAGTCAGGGGCCGATCTACGATGCCAGCTTGACCATGGCGCGGAAAACCTTGAACACGGTCAAGTAGTCGTCGTGGGCATACTCGACCGTGTAGCCATCCAGGCGGCGCGCGCCGGGGATCAACATGGCATAATCGGCCATCAGGCTCGACCGCATCTCCAGGCGCAACACCACCGGCGTTTCCAGCTTGAGCGGCGCGACAGTCGTGTTGACGGCCTGCTCGGCCGCTTGGCGGATCAGGCTTTGGGCTTCTTCCGGGTGGATGCAGCGCGCTGCTTGGTGCCCAACCGCGTGTTTGACGGTGACGGTTTGCAGGTCAGGGCCGAGCAGGGCGGTGGCTTCGGCGGTGGCGGCCTGATCGCCGGTTACCAAGCCAACGGGCACGCCGAACACGCCAGCTAGGGCGGCGTTCAGGCCGATTTCGCCTACGGGCCGTCCGTTCAGCTCGACGTGGGCGACACACTCGGCGCTGTAGGTGTGATCGAGGATCGCATTCGGTGTGCCGGCGCGTGCGTGGTAGCCGATGAACAAGGCAACATCGAAGCTATCGTCCAGACCTGTCATCATGCTCAGCGGTTTTGGCGAGCCATACACGACATCGGCCCAAGGGTCGAGGTCTTCAACAAGTAAGTTGCGCATGGTGTTGTGGGAGTCGTTGACGAGCACCTCGGTAGCGCCGGCCGCGCGCACACCCAGGATGGCTGCGTTGGCTTCGGCGGTCATCAGCTTGCGTGCTAACTCGTACTCGGGATTACCCGGCGTGCCCTGCACGGCATTCACAACTCCGGAAACGCCTTCGATGTCGACGGAAATGTAGACTTTCATAGCTGTCCTGTGCCGATTTTTCTGTTTGCAAGGGTTGGCGACCGATGCGCCGCTCCAGTGGCGGGCGCTGGCGACTGATTGACAGCCCGAGTCGGCACTGCAACCGCTGTCGCAAGCACAGTTCCAAGGGCCCGGCACCTGTATCTCAGTAGGCGCTCAAGTCGGCCCTGAAACTAGTCGGCGCAATCTTAGCACACGGCGGTGAGTTTGACAAGGAAAGAAACAAGGGATAAGGGCCGAGGCCGCTTATCCCTTGTCAGAGATGCCGTGCGCAAGGACGTGCCAAACTCTGGTGCGCTATCCATGCTCATTTGAGGAGTAGGCGTCCCCAAACGTCAGTTTCGTATCTGGGCGTGCACACTCCGCAAATCACCGTTGACGCAGCATTAGCTGTCCAGCGCTGCGATCAGCGCCGGGATAACCTCTTCGACTTTGCCGACGATGCCGAAGTCGGCGTGTTTGAAGATCGGCGCATCGGGATTGTGGTTGATGGCCACGATACAACGCGCTTTTTCGCTGGCGGCAAAGTGCTGGAAGGTGCCGCGCACGCCGCACGCGATGTAGAGATCCGGCGCCACCGCCTTGCCGGTGATGTCCACCATGTGCTTGGGTTCGATCCAGCCTTCATCCACTGCGCCGCGTGTGCCGGCCACCGCAATGGCCTTCTGCGGCATCTTGCGAGCAAAGGCGGCTGCCAGCTCCTCCACCAGATGCCAACCGGCGTCGCGCAGGCCGCGGCCGCCGGCGATGATGATATCCGCTTTTTCCAGGGGGATGTAGTAGCTGGGCGGTTCCACGGGGATGAGCGGCGGCTGGGGTTTGTAGACCAGCTCAACCTCCTCGATGTCACCGCTGCGCCAGTCGTTGCGCTCTGGCACAGGGAAGATGCCAGGCTGGATCGTGGCGATCTGGGGCTTGGTCTTGCATTCCACCACGCGGTAGGCGGCGCCGCGGTAGATGGGGACAGCCACAACCAAGCTGCGCTCTTCAGCATTGATCGACAGATCGACGGCGTGGGTGACAAGGGCGGTCTTGAGGCGCTGTGCCAGCCGCGGCGCCATCTTGCGACCACCTGCGGCATCGGCAAACAGCAAGATCTCCGGCTTGCGCTGGTTGACGAACTCCATGAGGCTGGTGCCGGTCGGATAGCCGGCGCCCCAGCACACCATGTCGGCGCCATAGGCGATCAACTCGCGCGCCAGGTCTTCTGAAGCGGCCTCGCCGATGAGCAAGGCATTCACATAGGCGCCAAGGCTATCGGCCAGGTTGCGCGCTTTGCCCAGCACTTGCAGATCGCATGGCCGCACAAACGGATCCCATGCAACTGCGACCACCCAGATGTTGCGGTAGCCCTCTTCTTCCTCGACTGTGGGGCCGAGCAATTGCTCTAGAAATGACAGGTCCATAGACTCTCTCCTGGGTGGCTAGATGATACGACGCGCCTTGAGCGCGGCGACCAGGGTCTGGGCCGCTTCCTCTGGCGATCCCTCGATGATGACGCCAAGCTCGCGGGGCGGAGGAATGCGCATCTGCCGGCTGGTGGTGGGTGCAGGCAGGCTGGTGGGGTCAATGCCCAGCGCCATGCTGCTCCACACCTCCACACTCCTCTGCCTGTAGGCGTTGATGATGGCCGAGCCGTGGGGATAGCGTGGGTGTTGTGGAGTCTCGAGGATGGTCGCCACCACCGGCAACGGGTAGCTGGAGTGGTAGTACTTCTCATCGGCCGCCTGCAAGCCAATGGCGTGCCCATTTTCCAGGCGCAGTTGGTCGACATTCATCAAGACCGGCCAGCCGCCGAGCTCGATGGCCACGCGCGGCCCCAGCGTTCCGCTGCCCGTGTCCAGCGCCATGTGACCGGTCATGACCATTTGCACATTGTGTAAGCGTTTGATGGCAGCTGCGATTATCTGCGCCAGGCCGGCCGTGCGCGCCTTGACAATGTAAGGGTCGCTCAACAGGATCGCTCGATCGCAGCCCAGCGCCAGAGCCTCGCGCAGCACATCCTCCACCTCCGGCTCGCCGACGGACATGGCGATGACCTCAATGGAGGGGTCGGCTTCCTTGAAACGCAGCGCAGCATCCAGCGCCCAGCGGTCGGGTGGGTTCATGATCTTCTTGGCCCCGCGTTCATCAATGGCCTGCTGGCTGCGGCTGATCTTGATGGTGGCGGGGTCCAAGATCTGTTTGATACAAACGACGATACGCATGCACGCCTCCTTCGCTATGGCTCGATGTGCACGCCGACTTCCTTGAGCAGGTCGCGGGCGATGATGATGCGCTGAATTTCGTTGGTGCCCTCGAAGATCTCAGCGATGCGCGCGTCACGGAAGGCGCGCTCCAGCGGGTAATCGCGGCTGAGGCCGAGGGCGCCATGGATCTCCATAGCATAGCTGACGGTGCGACTGGCGATCTCGCTGCCCATCAGCTTGCAGACGTAAGCCTCGCGGGCGAAGGGGCGTTTGTTGTCTACCAGCCAGGCGGTGCGATAGACCAGCCCGCGCAGCATCTCGATCCACGAGTACATGTCGGCGATCATGAACTGCACTTGCTGCTGGTGCGCCAGCGGCATGCCGTACTTCTCCGCCAACCGGGCGTAGTCGATCACCATCTCCAGCGCCTTCTGTGCGCCGCCCAACGAGGCTGCGCCGACGGTTACCCGGCCCAGGTCCAGCGTTTTCATGAAGGTGACGAACCCCAGGCCTTCTTGGCCGATGATGTTGGCAGCCGGCACTTCGACCTCGTCGAAGATGATCTCAGAGGTGGCCGAGGCACGAATGCCCAACTTCTTCTCGACCACGCCCACCTTGGGTCCCATCTCCTTCTCGACGACAAAGGCCGTTACGCCACCGCGCGCGCCGAGCGCCGGATTGGTCACCGCCAGGACCGAAAAGAGGTCGGCGAAGGGGCCGTTGCTGATGTAGATCTTGTTGCCGGTGATGACCCATTTGCCGTTGGCTCGCACGGCGCGCGTCTTGATGTTGGCGGCGTCCGAGCCGGCACCGGGCTCGGTGAGGCAGAAGGCGCCGATCTTGGTGCCTTGCGCCAACGGCGTAAGGTACTTCTCTTTCAGGGCGTGCGAGCCGTCTACGTAGATGGCCATGGCCGCGATGCCGATGTGGGCGCCGACCACGGTGGCCATGGCGCTGTCCACACGGCTGATCTCTTCCATCAGGATCACGTAGCCCATCTCGCCTGCGCCGCTGCCGCCGTACTCCTGGGGAAAGGGAATGCCCAGCAGCCCGGCCTGAGCGGCGACCTTGAGTGCATCGAAGGGCACCTCGGCTTTCTCGTCGGCCTCTTCTGCGATCGGCGCAAACTCGTTCTCCATGACATCCCGGATCATCTGGCGCAACAGGTCGTACTCTTTGGGTAGTGTCAGGTCCATATGGTTTACCTTCCTACAGGTGGGTGCCAAGCCGAGACGAACCGTAACCCGTAACCAGTCCTTTGTGACGAGCTCCGCTCGCCTGCGAACGGCGCACCATGACTTCGTTACGCGTTACGCGTCACATTGCAAACCCATGTGCCGCCAGCACGCTGCGGGCGATAGCCGTCTGTTGCGAGCGGTTGGTCCCTTCGATGCCCTCGACAGTGCGGCAGTCGCGGAAGACGCGGCCGATGGCGTAGTCCAGGATGTAGCCGTAGCCGCCGTGGGTCTGGATCATGCGGTTGCCGACCTGATAGGCGACGCGGTTGGCCCACAGCTTGGCGATTGCGGCCGCCTCCCGGTCTAGTTTGCCTTGTTCGGCCAGCGAAGCGCAGCGGTAGATCTGGCTGCGTAGCGTCTCTACCTCCAGCGCCGAATCGGCGATATAGGCCTGAATGGCGCCTTTGCGCGCGATTTCCACGCCGAACTGTTTGCGGTCAATGGCGAACTTGACGCCTAGCTCCAGGGCATGGTGCGCGCCGCCCAGCGCAATCGCGGCCATAGAGAGGCGCGAGAAGTCCGTGACGGCATCTAGCACTGCCTGTGCGCCGCCCGGCTCGCCCAACACGCCGCTGGCAGGAACGACCACGTCGTTGAGATAGACCGGATGGATCTGCACCCCGCGCATGCCCAGGGTTTTGTCGCGGTTGCCCAGCTTCAGCCCCTGGGCGTCAGCCGGCACCAGAAAGGCCGTCGGCCCTTCGGGTGCCACGGCGAAGATCACGTAAAGCCCGGCGATGCCCGCGTTCGACACCCAGGCTTTGGTGCCATGCAGGGTGTAACCATCGTCGTAGGCCGTGGCCTTGGTCTGCGTGGAATGCAGCGAGATGGCATCGGGCTCAGCAAAGGCCCAGGCGCCGATGACGCTGCCTTCAGCCATGGCTGGCAGCCATTGCTCTTTCTGCTCGTCGGTGCCCCAGAGCAGAATGGCTTGGCTAACCAGGCTGTTGTGGATGTGCAAGGTCATGGCGGTGCTCATGCAGGCCTTGGCGACTTCTTCCAGCAGCAGGATGTAGCTCACCGGGTCAAGCGCGGCGCCGCCGTACTCTTCCGGCAGCAGCGCGCCCAGGAAACCCTGCATGGCGGCCTTCTTGAGCAAGCTCATGGGCACTTCTTCGTATTCAGCGATATGCTCCGCCTGTGGCTCAACTTCCTTGGCGACGAAGCCGGCGAACATCTCGCGAAACATCTCTTGCTCTTCGGTGAAGGCAAAATTCATGTGTGCCTCCTTGGGGTGGTGATCGGTCACCGGTGGTCGGTGATCGGTGGAAAGTGGGTAGTGCCAGCTGCCCACCGATCACCGTTTGCCAAGCTCACCTCTAGCTATCGGTAAAGTTGGGCCGCCGTTTTTCGAGGAAGGCGGTGACGCCCTCGCGCGCGTCGTTGCTCTGGGCGAGGCGCGAGACGTTTTCCAGCTCGCGGGCTAGGCCCTCGGCCAGCGGTGCATCGGCGCCAAAGTTGATAGCATCCAGCGCCGCTGCCACGGCCAAGCCGCCCTTTTCGGTGAGCTTCTTGGCCAGGCCCATGGCCTCCTTCACCACCGCCGTGGCGGGCACGACCTTCTCCACCAGCCCGATGCGATAGGCATCCTGAGCGTTGATGATGTCGCCGGTGAGGATCATCTCGATGGCCTTGCCCTTGGGGATCACGCGCTGCAAGCGCTGCGTGCCGCCCCAGCCGGGGATGATGCCCAGGTTGATTTCCGGCAGGCCGAAGCGCGCCTTGTCGCCGGCCACGCGGATATGGCAGGCCAGGCAGAGCTCCAAACCGCCGCCCAGGGCCACGGCGTTGACGGCGGCAATGACCGGCTTCTTGCTGGCCTCGATCTTGCTGAACAGAGTCTGGCCCTTGAGCATGAAGCCCTTGATGGCCTCGTAGTCGCTGGCTAGCGCCTTGATCTCGTTGATGTCAGCGCCCGCCACAAAGGCAAACTGGCCGGCGCCGGTGATGATGATCGCCTTGACGTCTGCCGCAGCCGTGGCCTCGTCAAAGGCTGCCTCTAGCTCGTCCAGGGTGCGCAGGTTGAAGGCGTTGGCCGGGGGATGGTCAATGGCAATGACGGCGATCTTATCCTGCACGCCGTACTTGATGTTCTGGTACTCTGCCATGGGGATGTCTCCTGTATTAGTGAATTGGTGTAACTACTCAGCCATAGGTGCCGGGCATGTGGATTCTGGTTTGCAAACGTGTCTGAGAAGCCAACCTAGATCGCAAATCGCCTACAAATACCCGGCACCTGAGCAGTTACGAATTGGTAAAGTGGTAGGTTGGTAGATTGGTCAAGTGGTCAGTTGGTCGCGCGACCACCCATTTACCACTTAACCGATCTACCAATTACCGATCTACCATGCCATGTGCTCATGGAACCCGCGGCCCGTCTTCTTGCCGAGATGGCCGGCGCGCACCTTGGTCTTGAGTAGCAGCGAGGGGCGGAAGCGCTCACCGCCCCACGGCTCATGCAGCATCTGCTCCAGGCCGGCCAGCACCACGTCCAGGCCGTACTCGTCGGCAATGGCCAGCGGGCCCATGCGTTCGCCTTTGTAGGTCATGCCGGTGCCGGCGATCATCGCCATGTCGATGTCGGGGATGGAGGCAATGTTCTCCTGCGCAATTAGGGCCGCTTCGTTGATCATGGGGAAGATCAAGCGCTCGACGGTGAAGGGGCCCTTGGGAATGCCGCTGGCCTGGATCTCGGCGATCATCTGCTTGACGGGGGCGTCAGTTTGCTCGCCATAGCCGTAGAAGCCGGCGCCGGTTTTCTCGCCGTAGCGGCCGGCTGCTACCAGGCGCTTGAGGATCTCGGGCGACTCGAAGCGTGGGCCGTATTCGCTGGCCATGTACGCGCCGGCATGCGCGCTAACGTCGATGCCCATGAAATCGAGCAAGGTGAACGGCCCCATCGGCATGCCGAAGTCGACCATGGCCTCGTCGATCTCGCTCGCTGTGGCTGCGCCCTCTTGCAGCGCCATCATGGCCTCACCTAAGTAAGGCGCCAGCAGGCGGTTGACCAGGAAGCCGGGGCACTCCTTGACGACGACGGCGATCTTGCGCAAGCTTTCGGTGAACTGTACGGTATCGTCGATCACATCTTGCGCTGTGTCCAGGCCGGGAATGACCTCTACCAGCTTCATCACGTGGGCCGGGCTGAAGAAGTGCATGCCGATCGTGCGCTCCGGCCGGCCGCCTTTGAAGCCCATCTCCGAAATGCTAAGGGCCGAGGTGTTGGAGGCGAAGATGGCTGTCTCCGGCGCCACCTTGGCCAGTTCTTGGAAGACCTTGACCTTCAAATCCATGCGCTCCGGCACGGCCTCGATGATGAAGTCAGCGTCGGCGAATGAGTCGTAATCCAGGGTGAACTCGATCAAGTCCATTTTGTCGCGCAGCTCGCCCGCGGTCATCTTGCCCTTGTCGACGCGGCCCTGGTAAATGGCGCGAATGTGATCCTCGGCCTTCTGCAGCATGGCAGGGTCGATGTCCTTGACCACCACCGGCAAGCCGCTGAAGCTGATGACCTGGGCGATCTCGGCGCCCATGAACCCGGCGCCGACAACGCCTGCCTTAAAAATGTACATAGTCAACCTCTTTCGTGTGCACTAGGCTATAAGTCGTGTTGAGTGACGAGCAATGCGTGCGGTGAAACCTGTGCACCTGGCGTCAGGTTCCACATTGACGAATTGCGCACCACCTGTCAAACGCTCAAGTTTTCCAGAATCATCGCGCCGCCTTGGCCGCCGCCGACGCACATTGTCACCATGCCATACTTGTGCTTCTCGCGCTCCATCTCACCCATCATGGTGACCGTGAGCTTGACCACGGTGGCGCCGATGGGGTGGCCCAAAGCGATGCCACCGCCCAAGGGGTTGACTTTCTTCCAATCCCAGTTGTGCCCCTGGCGCTGCATCTCGATCGCGCAGGCCAGCACCTGCGCAGCGAAGGCCTCGTTGAGCTCGATCACACCGATGTCATCCAGGCTCAGACCGGCCTTGTGCAGCGCTTTGGGCATGGCGTAGGCCGGGCCGATGCCCATGTACGCCGGGTCGACCCCCACGAAGGCATAGCTGACAATGCGCGCGCGTGGCTTCAAGCCTAGCTCAGCGGCGCGCTTAGCAGTCGTGACGATCACTGCAGCCGCAGCGTCATTGAGCGGGCAGGCGTTGGCCGGGGTGACCGTGCCGTTTTTCTTGAACACCGTCGGGTACAGCGCAGCCTTGCTAACGGTCAGCGTCGGGTTGACGCCCTCGTCCTGCGTGACCACCTCGCGCGCCACCTCTTGGCCCGCTACCTTCTTGATGATCTCGACCGGAACGATCTCGTCCTTGAACTTCTCCATGCGCTGGGCGCGAAAGGCTTTCTTGTGGCTTTCGACTGCGTACTTGTCCTGTTCTTCCCGGCTGATCTCGTAACGTTCGGCCAGGTTCTCAGCTGTGGCGCCCATGATGAGCCCGCAAACCGGGTCGGTCAGAGCCTCCCAAATACCGTCGGTGAGCTCGCCGTGGCGCAGTTTCAGGCCCCAGCGTGCGCCCTTGACCAAGTAGGGAGCGTTGCTCATGCTTTCGGTGCCGCCCACCAAGTACAGCGTGCCCTCCCCCGATGCGATCGCCCGGTAAGCGCTGACAATGGCCTCTAGGCCGCTGGCGCAGTTGCGGTGCACGGTGTAGCCCGGCACGTGCTGCGGCACGCCCGCCAGCAGGCCGACTACGTGGCCGATGTTGGCGGCCTCGGAGGGCTGCCCGGCGCAGCCGACGATCACGTCGTCGAACAAAGCGGGATCGACGCCGGTGCGCTCGATAATGGTCTTGAAGACCAGTACGCCGAGGTCTACGGCCGTCTTCGGTCGCAAGGCCCCGCCGTGTGAGCCGGTCGGTGTGCGAACTCCTCCAACAATGACGATGTCTTCCATTGGTTATGCTCCTTGGCTAGTGAGTATCGCCAACGTTGTTGTACCAACCACGCCGGCGCAAGAGGGCGAGAAGAGCGTGATGCCCTGGTGCAGACAAAGGGGAAGGGGGTAGCAAACGGCCTGCCGGGGGGCGCGCAACCGCCACACTCGGCAGGCCAATGTCGGGAGCGAAATACGGTGCTTGACTGATGGATCACCAATGATCTTAGCACGGTCCTGTGCCTCGCACGCTCACGGAGGGCGCACCACCCAAGACGATTAGAGGTTGCTGTTTATGCCGCAGCGCGTCACGGCTCGATTTTACAACAGGTGGTGGGATTCTGCAAAACTCTATGGTGCGATGCGTCATAGAGCGTTTGACTTATGTGCTGATGTGCTTGGAGCATGGGGTGGCATGACCGTGGCGCTACGGCTGTCGTGCGCCGGAGCCATTGCGCAATCTACCCATATTCCACGCATTATGCTATAATCATGATATGTCGATTCGCGTCTTACCCCCCGAGGTCGCCAGCCGCATCGCTGCTGGCGAGGTTGTGGAACGACCGGCATCCGTTGTCAAGGAGCTGGTCGAGAACAGCCTGGATGCTAACGCGGACGAAATACGCGTGGAGACACGCGAAGGGGGCCGACGGTTGGTGCGCGTCAGCGACAACGGCCAGGGAATCCCGGCCGCCGAGGCAGCGCTAGCCTTCGAGCGTCATGCTACCAGCAAGCTGACCAGCG
Organism: Anaerolineales bacterium; assembly: GCA_034432445.1. Lineage (GTDB taxonomy): Bacteria > Chloroflexota > Anaerolineae > JAAEKA01 > JAAEKA01 > JANWYQ01. Next base: position 17,472 of record DAOUBX010000094.1, on the reverse strand, counting down.
CCGACGACCTAGAGCACATCCGCACGTTGGGCTTTCGTGGCGAAGCGCTCGCCTCTATTGCCTCCGTGGCCCAAGTAACCCTGTTGACGCGCCATGTGGCCGAGGTGGTCGGGACCCAGTTGCGGGTCGAAGGCGGTCATCTGATCCAACAGGAGCCCAAAGGCGCACCGCCGGGCACTACGGTGACGGTGGAGCACCTGTTTTACAACGTGCCGGCGCGGCTGAAATTCTTGCGCCAACCGGCCACCGAAGCCAGCCACATCGTCGATGTTGTCCAGCGCTTCGCCATGGCCTTTCCGGAGCGTCGCTTCAGCCTGGTTTCGGATGGTCGGCTGCTTTTTCAGTCGACCGGCAGCGGTCGGCTGTATGATGTGCTGCTCAAAGTCTTCGGCCTGGAGGTCGTCCGCCAGATGGCGCCTGTCGGCGTGGAGGGCGCGTCTCAGACGATGGACGACCTTACCTTGCCGCTCGTGCATGGCTATGCCGGCCTGCCAACGCTCAGCCGTTCTAACCGCAACCACATTCTGCTCTTTCTCAACCGCCGCTCCATCCAGGACCGCAGCCTGGTTTTTGCCATCACAGAAGCCTACCGCAATCGTCTGATGGTCGGCCGTTTCCCCGTGGCCGTGATCATGATCGAGCTCGACCCGGCGCAAGTGGACGTCAACGTCCATCCGGCTAAGGCCGAGGTGCGTTTCCGTGCTGAGCGCGCCGTCTTTCGCGCCGTCCAGAAAGCTCTGCACGCCATGCTGTCAACGCATGCACCCGTGCCAGAGCTGCGCAGCGCAGGGCTGAATTGGGCTGTGCCGGGCTGGGCCGAGCGGCGCGATGCCCTGCTGGCCGCTGGCCAGTCCATGCAGCCGTCGTTTGCGCTGCCGCGTGAGCAGCTAGCAGTCAGCCAGGACCGGTGGGCTATGACCAATCCTGGCAGGCCGCCGGAGCCACCGTGGCGCAGCGATCCAGTTGCAACCGCTGCCCAACCTGACGCCACCGACCATGCGCCACAGACCGTCGCCCGCGCTGAGTCGGACGCCAATTTACCAATTACCCAAACTACCCCTGCCTTTCCCATGCTGCGCGTGGTCGGCCAAATGGGTGCAACCTACATCGTGGCCGAAGGGCCGGAGGGCATGTACCTGGTGGATCAACACGCGGCGCACGAACGCATCTTGTTCGAGCTGATGCGCAGCCAGCAGGCTGGCGGCAGCGTGGCCCGGCAGGTGTTGCTCGAGCCGTTGGCTTTTGAGGCCGGCAGCAGCTACGCCGGTCTCCTGGCAGAGTATGCCGAGGCGCTGATGGCAGCCGGCTTCGACCTAGAGCTGTTCGGCCATGACACGTGGCTGGTGCGGGCCATACCGGCCATCTTCGCGCACGTTGATCCGCGCCGTGCGCTGGAGGAGACGCTGGAGGGCATCGCCGATGGCCGCGATCTGGTGGGTGACAGCAGGGAAGCCGCGCTGGTAGCGGTGATCTGCAAGCGGGCCGCGATCAAGGGGGGGCAAGTATTGTCGTTGGACGAGATGCGCCAACTGGTGCGCCAGCTCGAAGCCTGCCAGACTCCCGGCTCATGTCCGCATGGCCGGCCGACGATGCTGGTTCTCAGCACGGATCAACTCGAGCGCGAGTTTGGGCGCAGAGGCTGACGGCATGATAGTCAATGCCGGCTGGGCCTTGGATCGTTTTGTTTTAGCCGCAGAGGTCTTATCAATTTCACCCCACAGGAGTGTCCTATGACCCCCACCCCCCCAAGCCCCAAGGTCGCCGGTCCACGCCAGAACTGGCGCAAGATTGTCGCCAAGTATCAGACTCCCGACATGCGCCGCAGCCTATGGCAGCTGACCTCCTCGCTAGCAGGCTACTTCGGCCTGCTTACCCTCATGTACTTCAGCCTGGACGTGTCCTACTGGCTGACCCTCTTGCTGGCCATCCCGGCGGCCGGCTTCATGGTGCGCCTGTTCATCATCTTTCACGACTGCGGCCACCAATCTTTTTTCGCCTCGCGCAAGCTCAACGACCTGGTGGGCGCCATGACGGGCGTGATCACCTTCACTCCCTACTACCGCTGGCGCCACGCCCACGCCATTCACCACGCCACGGCCGGCGATCTGGACCGCCGCGATGTTGGCGACGTGTGGACGATGACGGTCAAGGAATACCTGGAAGCGCCCAAGGGCAAGCGCATTGCTTACCGCATCTACCGCAACCCACTGATCATCTTCACGGTCGGCGCGTGGCTCAGCTTCATCTTGGGCCAACGCATTCCCATCAAGGAGAAGTCGAAGCGCGAGCTGCTCAGCATCCTCTACACGGACCTGGCGCTGCTGATCGTTTTCGTGATTGCTGCGCTGACCATCGGACTAGGCGACTTCTTGCTGATCTTGATCCCAGTGGCGCTGCTGGGCACATCGGCAGGCGTCTGGTTGTTCTACGTGCAGCACCAGTTCGAAGGCGTTTACTGGGTGCGGCATGAGGACTGGGACTTTGTGGACGCAGCCTTGAAAGGTAGCTCCTTCTACAAGTTGCCCAAGCTCTTGCAATGGTTCTCCGGCAACATCGGCTTTCACCACATCCACCATCTGAGCCCCAAGATCCCCAACTACAAGCTGGAGCAGGCGTACAAGGAGAACGAGTTGTTTCACGTTCCACCGATCACTCTGCGCACGAGCCTGCGATCGCTTAAATTTCGCTTGTGGGACGAGGAGAACCGGCAGTTGGTGGGTTTCGGCTATTTGAAGACCTTGCCTCGCCCGGAGCCGGTTCCACGCATCGTTCCCGGCCAATAGGCGGTGGAGCGGCCATGAACCTGCACTTCGACCTAGTGGCGCCGTTCTATGATCGGGTGATCCCGTCGCCGGCCCTTGAGCGCCTGGCAGCAGCGCTGCGCTTGCCCACCGCCGGCTGGCTGTTGGATGCCGGCGGGGGCACGGGCCGGGTCTCATCCGGGTTGCGATCTTGGGTCGGCCGGCTGGTAATCAGTGATCTGTCGGAGCCGATGTTGGAGCAGGCCAAGGGTAAAGGAGTGGCCTGCCCGGTACAGGCGCATGTGGAGCGCTTGCCTTTTCCCAGCGGCCACTTTGACCGCGTGTTGGTAGTGGATGCGCTGCATCACTTTGCCGACCAGCGCCAAGCGGTTGGCGAGCTGCTACGTGTGCTCAAGCCAGGCGGACGGCTGGTGATCGAGGAACCCGACATCACCTTTTTTCGTGTCAAGCTCATTGCCTGGGCTGAGAAGGCGGCATTGATGGGTAGTCGTTTCTACGCCGTCGACGAGATTGCGGCCATGGTGTCCGCGCATGGGTTCAGCGCCGGTGTGCAGCAAAATGGCGAGCTGAGCGCCTGGGTAATCGTCGACAAGCCGCAGTAACGCCTGGTGGACGGCACAGGTCTGCGACTGCGTCGATGTCCAGTGGGCGGCCGAGGTAAAGCATGACCAAGAAGACAGTCGGCTATGTCGAGCTGGAGTGGCGGTGCCCCAACTGCGGGGCTCGCAACCCTGGCACGGCGGTGAAGTGCAGCGGTTGCGGGGCCGCGCAGCCTCAGGATGTCGTCTTCGAACCACCGGTGCAGGCCGAGCTGCTGACCGACGAAGCCAAGATTGCCCAGGCGCAGGCCGGCCCCGACATCCATTGTGGTTTCTGTGGCACCCGCAATCCGGCCACAGCGGCGAAGTGTCGGCAATGCGGCGCTGAGCTGAAGGCCGGCGCTAAGCGCCAGGCCGGCCAGGTGGTCGGCGCCCTGCCGACGAAGCAAGCGCCGCCGGTGACCTGCGCTGTCTGCGGCGCAGAGAATCCGGCCACTGCCCTGCGCTGCGCGCAGTGTGGCTCTCCCCTGGCCAAACCGGTCGCACCGCCGCCACAGGCGCAACCGGCGCCGCGGCCGTTCCCCATCGGCTTGGTCGCTGTGGCCGGCATTCTGGTGTTGATCCTATGCCTGGCCGTTGTCCTGTTCTCCGGCGGCGACCGAGGCAGCAATCAAGGCGGCATAACGGTGCAACAGGTGCCCGCTCAGGTGAGCGACGCCTACTGGAAGCGCGCCATCCTGGTTCAGGCGCTGCTGCCGGTGCAGCGACAGGGCTGGCAGCCCGACATTCCCAGCGGCGCCACTGTCGGCGCCTGCCAGCAGCGCGTCTACCGCACGTTCGACGCACCGGTTCCCAACAGCGTCGAGGTGTGCGGCACCCCTTACGTGGTGGACACCGGCACAGGTGTGGGGGAGGTGGTGCAGGATTGCCAATATCAGGTCTTCGAGAACTATTGTTCCTACACGGTGATGGGCTGGCAGACCGCAGCCCCTCTAGTACTGGAGGGCAGCGGGCTCAGCCCCGCGTGGCCCGAGCGGCCCGTTGGCGACCAGGTGCGCGAGTCCGGTCGTCAGGAAGAGTACATCGTCACCTTTCAGACCGCCAACGGCCCTATACGCTTTGCGGTACCCAACCTGCAGCAATTCCAGCAGTTTACGCCAGGCAGCCGCTGGACTTTGCAAATGGATGAGCGCGGACGGGTGCTCGGTGTGACAGCCGCCTCTGCTGACGGCGATTAGCTGCTGCTCGGCCCTGCCAGGGCACTGCTCACCTGCAACGGCGGGACGAGAGCACCGTTGCAAGCTAGGCGAGGAGCGAACTCCCATGACCGGCTATTACGAAACCGTGGCCCGGCGCCTTGATCAGGTTCACGCCGATACCGACGCACAGGAGGGACGTGAGCTCGACGCGCTGCGGCTGATCGTCTTCTCTGACCTGCACAAGGGCCAACGCGATGGCGCCGATGACTTTTGGCAGTGCGAGCAGACTTACCTGGCGGCCTTGGCTTATTACTGGCAACATGATTTCGAGCTCCTGCTGTTGGGCGATGCCGAGGAGCTGTGGGAGAACCGGCCTGCGCCGGTGATCCGCGCCTATGTCGAGGTGCTGACGAAGGAGCGGGAGTTCGCAGCAGCGCCAACCCCGACGCGCTATCGCCGCTTCGTCGGCAACCACGACGACCTGTGGTACGACTCCGCTCAAGTAGAGAAGCATCTAGTCCCTTGGTTGGCCGACCAACCGGTGTATGAGGGCATGCGCATTGCAGTTTATGACCAGGGAGAGATGTTGGGCGAGCTGTTCCTGGTTCATGGCCATCAGGGCACGCTGGACTCAGATCGCTTTGGGCCGATTTCGGCGCTGGTGGTGCGCTATTTTTGGCGTCCTATCCAGCGCCTGTTCAACATCCAGCCGAACACGCCCAGTAACGACTTCGAATTGCGGCAGACGCACGAGATGGCGATGTACACCTACGCGGCTGGCCGGCCGGGCATGGTCTTGATTGCCGGCCACACCCACCATCCGGTGTGGGAGGGCCTTGGCCTGGAGCAAGCTGTGGAAGAGCAGCGACGCAGAGGTGCTCCGCCGCCCATTGACTCGGCTTGGCTGCAAGAGCAGAAGCGTGGAGCCGCTACCTTGCCGGGCAAAAAGCCATGCTATTTCAACTGCGGTTGCTGCTGCTACGCCGACAAGTCCATCACCGGCATCGAGATCGCTGATGGCCAGATCCGCCTGGTGCGTTGGGAAGTCTCTCCGCAGCCCGCGCGCACTGTGCTGTTCAAGGTGGCGTTACGCACGGTGCTGAGGAGCGTGGCCAAGGAAGCTTGACGACTAATCGCATGCGCAACCTCCTGGCGCGCACGACCTTGGCAATTGGGCAGCAATCGGTTATAATGCAGTGCGTCATAAACCGCTAAAGAGACGGATTGGCGCTGGCTGTTGTTGTCTGGCGTAAGGGCATGGCCATAAGCTCTGTTGTGCCGGCTCCTTTGGTCAACCAGATCCGCGCCAGGATCGCTTGACTGTGTATTTACTCCCATGGAGGTAATCTGATGAGCGAACAAGATACTACCACCCCCGGCCAGGGCGAGGCAGCAACCGGCCCACAAGGTGTCATGGTCGAACGACTGCGCAAAGCCAAGGAATTGACCGACATGACCGTGCAGGGCGCGCGGTCCACGGTGAGCAGCACCGCTGAGATGGCGGCCAGCGAGGCTTTGGCAACGGCGGAAGCAGCGACATCGGCGACGCAGCCTCTGGCAAAGGCTCTGGGCGAGGCTGCGACCCATGCGGTACAAGGCCTGGCGCGCTCGGCTGGCGCCGTGCTTGGCGGGGCCAAGGGCACAGCCGGCGGCCTGTTGTTGGCGGCACAGATCACAGGCGGGGCAGCCGTTGATGCCGCTAAGGGCCTGGCGGACAGCGCCGCCAAGGCGGCCGGCGGCCTGGCCGAAGGCTTTGCCATTGCGCTGGAAGACCAGGCCCAAGGCGCTGAGCAGGTCAAAGATTCGGCCAAGGAGTTTGTTCAGGAGGCCTTCGACGCAACGGCTGGCGCAGCGTTTGGCGTGCTCGGCGGCGCCACGACGATGACGGGCGCAGTGCTGGGCGGTGTAAAGGGCGCGGCTGCCGGCACCGTCGAGGGGACAAAGGAGATCGTCGACGCCGGCGCTGATGTGGCCTATTCGGTGACCAAAGAGGCCAGCAAGGGCAGCACCGAGATGGCGCGTCGTATCTTGCGGCGCCCGGAGAACGAGGCGTAGCGGCTGCTCTGTTGCCCAGCGTCTTGACAAAAGAGCCCCGCGCACGTGCGGGGCTTTTTTTGTCTGTTTGGGCGCATACCGGGGTCATGCCCAGGGCTAGGCCGCCTCTTGTCCACCGTTGTCCAGCGATTTCGGTCCACTCGTGCGGTCTAGGACGTGGAAGACGTGGCTGACCACCGGCTGTTGGCCGCGCAGATGCTCTGCCACAATGCGGTCGATCAGCGCTTCGTCTACGTGATGATACCAGACGCCCTCAGGATAGACCACCAGAATCGGCCCTTGCATGCACACTCCCAGACAGGGCGCCAGGCTGACTTTGACCCGTTGAGGGTTCAGGTAGTCTCCCAGCGCGCCGAGGTGTTTGTTGAGATAGATCTCCAGGCGGCGGGCCTGCTGTTCAGGATCACAGTGTTCGCTGTATTCGCCTGTGCAGATGAAGATGTGGCGGCTGTACGGAGCTAGGTGGGGAGCGTCGTCGTCCATCGGGAGTCTCTTCGCCACAAGGGAGGCTGTAGGGCGTCAGGGGAAGCGCAGCCGTTTCAGGCGCAGTTGGCAAGAAAACGATCCACCGCTTCCTCGATGGTTAGCTGGCCGGCCAGCACCGGCGCTTCGTAGGTCAGCGCCCATTGGTAGAGCTGCGACCGCGCTTTTTGCAGCTCCACAAGCATCAAGCGCGCTAGCGCGCCGCCGTGTTCCAAGAAGCCGGTGTTCACATAATCCTGCTCGGTTTGGCGGCGGTCGTAGTCGAGTCTGATGATCTCAGCATGCCACTGACCCTGCCGCCACGTCAACTGAGCATAGCTGGCGCGCGGGTCGCCGTCGAAAGGCATGCCTACCGCGCCCGCGTTGACCACCAGCGTGCCGTCCAGGTGCCGAATCAGCGGCCAGTGGGTGTGCCCAACGACGAAGAGCGGCGTGTAGGGCCGGCCCACCTGCAGCCGTAGCACGTCATCAGGCGTCTCAGGGAAGATGCCGTCGCGCGTGCCGCGCATCGAGGCGTGGGCGATGCGCACTTCGCTGCCGTCGGGGGCGGTCAGGCTTTGCTGGAAGGGCATCGCCTCCAGCGCCGATAGATCGCCGTTGAGCTGTCTATAAGTCCAGTAAGAGCTTTGGAAGATGTGGAATTGCGGGCCGCTGCGGGCAGCCTGGGGACTGGCTTGGTGCAGCACGTACTCCTCGTGGTTGCCCACCACTGTGAGCCAGCCGGCCTGCTGCTGCCGCTCCTGGATGATGCGCAGACACTCGGCCGGTCGCGGGCCGCGGTTGACGATGTCGCCGGCTACGACGACCATGTCAGGGCCCCAGGCGTCGATGCTCTCCAGCACGGCGTGCAGCGCAGGCAGGTTGGCGTGTATATCAGCGAGTACAGCAAGCTTCATCGCGAGTTGGCCGGGATAAAAGAGGCGAGCGGCCTGGCAAGGCCGCCCGCACAATCAAACGGTTGAAACGAGTATAGCGCGTTGGAACGAGATGTCAAGCCTCAGGGCTGGCGCACCTCAGCCTCTACTTGCAGTGTGGCGCCGCTGGCGAACTGCAAGGTTACGGGGAACTTGTCGCCGGGGTTGAGGTCGCGCGTCAGACCGATCAGCATGACGTGGTAGCCGCCGGGCTTGAGCTCGACCTGGCCGCCGGCTGGGACTTCGATGCCGCCTTCGACCGGCTGCATGCGCATCATGTCCCCTTCCATTTTGGTTTCGTGGATCTCGACGCTCTTAGCCACATCAGCCTGCGCAGCGACCAGGCGATCGGCTGCTGCGCCCTTGTTGGCCAGCACCATGTAGACGGCGCTGTTGGCGCCGCCGTGTTGCATTTGCTGGGTGTCGCCCTCCATGGGCATGCTGCCCATCATCTTAGCCGCCCTAGCCCAGACGTTTTGGGCGCTCAGCCCCGACTGGCTAACCGGAGCAGCCGGCGCCTGGGTGCAGGCTGCCGCCACCAGGAGTAGGGCTAGCAAGGCTGCCAAAAGCGCAGTGAACCGCGCACGGCGAAGGTCGCGAACGTGCATAAACAAGTCTCCTTTCAAAGGTGCATAGATGTGCGGACAAAGGCTATCGCCCCGTTCAGGTCGAATAGCTCACCGCCGAAGCCGGCCTGGAAGCGTTGGGCATAGTGCGCGTCTTCGAAGGCCAGCACGGTGGGGGTACAGCAAACGGCGATGGCGGGTGCTGCCAGGTAGGTGGCAGCGCGCGCGTTGATGCTGCGGCCGAAGAGAAAATCGGTCGCCAGCACGCCAACAATGCGTTCAGTCCCTCGACCCACAACCATTAGGCCGCAATGTGGGCAACAGGCGCGGCGCTGTGTGCCATCGGCCCAGTGCAGTGTCACCTGGGTGCGCGCATCGAGCGGCTTGTAACAGGCCAGGCAGCGATCATCCGGCGCCATCGCGTCGGTGACGAGTGTTGCGCCGCCTCGCACCTTGCGCAGTTGACCCGCGCGCGCCAGCTGGTCTAGATCACGATGTACGGTCATGGTCGACACGTTGAGCGCTTCGGCCAGCTCATCGATGCGTGCCGATCCCTGGTTGGCAAGAGTGTCCAAGATGAAGCGGTGACGTTGCGTGGAGCTCATGGTTCTGGTGAAATTCTGCGAGAAACTACGAAGATGTCACAGGTTATAACACTATCCTAACTCTGCGTCAAGTTTTCTTGCATGGCGCTGCGTTTGGTGGAAAAACGAGTTTTGCTCAGGAGCAAATTTTGGTCATGAAACATGATCTACGTCATAGGTCTTTCCCTTGAATCCTGTTATGATGGCTTCGCATGTGCCACCGCTGGGCCGAGCACGGACAATGTGTGATCTGTGCGATCAATTCGCTTGATAAGCACCAACGGGCTCCTGGAGATCGATCGATGACCGAACGCAATCATGTGTGGCTGACAAGCGGCTTTTGGATCGCTCTGTTGCTGGCACTGGCCGGCATTGCGCTGCTGTGGCGGCCAACCAACGCCCAAGCCCCGCAAGTATTTCCTGGGGCTGCCAACCCCGACAACGTTGCATGCCTCACCTGTCACCAACAAGAGGGTCTGTACCTGACGTTTCCCTCTGGCGAGGCGCTGCCTGTGACGATGGACGGCGTTGAGCTGGCGGGCTCGATGCACGCGGCGCTGCGTTGTCAGGACTGTCACTCCGACGTCACCGGCTATCCGCATGGAACTCCGCCGGCAGCCAATCACCGTGACTTGCAACTGCACTACAGCCACAGTTGCGCCAACTGCCACACCGATCAGGCCATGCAGGAGGTGGACAGCATCCATGCTCAGCTACAGGCTGGGGGCGTGCGCGAGGCCGCTGTCTGCGCTGACTGTCACGGCAGCCACAATGTCCAGCCCATCAGCCAGGCGAAGCATCCCGAGCTGCCGGCGACGGCCTCAGCCGAGATCTGCGCCCAGTGCCACAGCGCCATCCACAGCCAGTTTGCCGACAGCGTGCACGGCGAGGCGCTGCGCACGGGCAACCCCGACGTGCCAACGTGCATCACCTGTCACCCGGCGCACACGGCTACCGATCCGCGCACGTTGGCCTTTCGGCTGCAATCGCCGGAGATGTGTGGGAGTTGCCACGCCGACAAGGAGTTGATGGCTAAGTACGGCATCTCTACCGAGGTGTTCGACACCTATGTGGCCGATTTCCACGGCACCACGGTGATGTTGTTCGAGAAGACCCATCCTGACCAGCCAACCAACAAGGCTGTCTGTACCGATTGCCATGGCGTGCACGACATCGCCCCTGCCACGCGCGACAGCGAGCTGATCCAGGCGAACATCCTGCCGCGCTGCCAGGAGTGCCACCCGGACGCGTCGGTCAACTTTGCGGCGAGCTGGCTAGGCCATTACGCGCCTAACTTCGATACTGCGCCGCTGGTAACTGCAGTGACCTGGTTCTATCGCATCCTCATCCCCATGGTGATCGGGTTCTTCATTGTATACATCGCCTTGGACGCCTATCGGCACATCAAAGACCGGCGGTCTCGCCGCGAGGAGGTGCAAGCATGAGCGAGAACACGCAACGCTATCTGCGTTTCCTGGTCAGCGACCGGGTGCTGCACCTGCTGCTCTTGGTCTCCTTCACGATGCTGGCCATCACAGGCCTGGTGCAGAAGTACGCCGACTTGGGCATCTCGGTGGCCGTGATTCGCGCCCTGGGAGGCATCGAGCAAACGCGGGTTATCCACCACACGTTCGCGGTCATCTTGATCTTGACCTCCATTGCCCACGCGGTGCAAGTGGGCTACCGCGTCTACGTGCAGCGCAAGTCGATGAGCATGCTGCCGACGTTGGGCGACGTGACCGACTTCTTCGCAGCCGTCAAGTATAACCTCGGCCTCAGCCGCCAGAAGCCTCGCTTCCCCCGCTTCAACTTCATCGAGAAGATCGAGTACTGGGCGGTGGTGTGGGGCACGGTGCTGATGACGCTCACCGGCTACGTGCTGTGGAACCCGGTGCTGGTCACGCAATACCTGCCGGGCGAGATCGTGCCCGCGGCCAAGATCGCTCACGGCATGGAGGCGGTGCTGGCCGTCTTGTCGATCCTGATCTGGCACGCCTACTACGTCCACGTCAAGGTCTTCAACAAGAGCATGTTTACCGGCTACCTGACCGAAGAGCAGATGGAGGAAGAGCATCCTCAGGAGATCGAGAGAATTCGTCAAGGCAAGGTCTGGCGGCCGCCCAAGCCAGAGGTGCGCTACAGCCGGCTCAAGCTGTACGCGCCGCTGGCCACTCTCTTTGTGCTGGTGTCGGTGTTGGGCACGTGGCGCTGGCTGACGGCCGAGACCACGGCCATCACCACGGTGCCGCGCACGGCGGTGGAACAGCAGGCCTATCAGCCGGCGCTGCCGACGCCGCGCGCCATTCGGCTGGAGGTAACACCTCTGCCCACGCCGCTGCGCGTGATTACCCTGACCTCCAGCCCGCGCGAGCCGGCGCCGCCTGAGACAGCGCCGGCAGGCGGGCCATCCGGGCCCGGGCCTGTGCCCCATCCGCTGGATGGACCTTACAGCCAGTGCCTCACCTGTCACGCTCCTAGCAGCGCAGTGCGGCCGGCGCCGGCCAATCACGAGGCGTTCACCAACGCGCAGTGTACCATGTGCCATGCTGCGGGCGAGACGCCGCCCACGTCCACCGACGGCGCGCCGGCCATGGTGATGCCGGTAATCCCCCACACCATCGCTGGCGACTGGGCGCAGTGTAAGCTCTGTCATGCCATAGAGGGCGGTATGCGTCCCATGCCGATCAGTCACACATCGTACGAAGAGACGCAGTGCCTGACCTGCCATCAGACCGAAGGAGGTGGACAGTGATACTTCGGTTGAAAAGCCTGGCAGTCGGGTTGGCGTTGTTGCTGGCCGCGCTTGCGTTGCCAACACTGGTCCACGCCCAGGCGCCAGAGCCGCATAAGAGCATCCAGGAGTACAACGGCCCAGCCACATGCGAAATGTGCCACGGCAACGTCACCGACGAGGTGATCCACAGCATCCACTACACGTGGGAGGGCAAGATGGATCACTACAGCCCGGTGGCCGGTAGCATTGCCCGCATCAACTGGCTGGGCATGCTTAACGAGGCGCTCAACATCCCCGGCGGCTGCGGCCGCTGCCATGTCGGCGGCGGCGCGCTGCCTGTTGCGCCAGAGCAGGCGACGGCGGCCGACAAGGCCGGCATCGACTGCCTGATCTGCCATTCGCCGGTCTACGACAGCGGTCTGCGCTTTCCCGTTCAGGACGAGAACGGCGTTTGGACGTTGACGCAGGATCGCAGCGTGTTGACGGCCCGCCTGGCCCAACGTCCCACCACCGAGAACTGCCTGCTGTGCCATCTCAACGTCGGCGGCGGACCAATGCTCAAGCGCGGGGTGGACTTTGCACCGGTGGAGGATAAGCACGGCGAGGCCAGCAAGGCCGATGTCCATGCCGACGCGGGCATGACCTGTGTGGACTGCCACGCCGCGCAGAATCACAAGATCCTGGGCTTTGCGCCGGATATCTGGAGCCGCGACCTGCCCGATCAGCGGCTGACCTGTGAGACCTGCCACACCGCCGCGCCCCACACCGACCCCTTGATCAACAACCAACACGTCCGCCTGGACTGCCGCACCTGCCATGTGCTGGGTACCGGCGGCCTGGTCGAGCGCGACTGGACGGCGCCGCCCACTTACGACCCGGTGACCGAGCTCTACGCGCCGGTGGACGACGTGCGGCCGCCCAACTCGGTGCAGCCGATCTTTCTGTGGTACAACGGCCAGCCGGCCCTGTCTGGTCAGCCCTGGCCCGGCAGCCGCTCGGATTTGACGTCTAAGCTGCAGCCCTTCAAGCTGTTCCAGGCCACGGCGCCGGTGGACGCTAGCAGCGGCCAGGCGATCCCGCTCAAGCTGGGCGTGTTCTACACCCAGGGCGACCTGGAGCGGGCTATCGCGGTCGGCGCCAAGGAATCGGGCATGACCTACAGCGGCGCATGGCAGCCCAAGGAGCTGAGCGTTCCGTTGCAGATCAGCCATGGCGTGGTGGGCAAGCAGAACGCGCGTCCGTGCCAGGATTGTCACGTGCCGGACGGCATCGTCGACTTTGCGGCCCTGGGCTACACGCCTCAGGAGGTAGCCGTGCTGACTTCTATCAGCTCGGCCAGCGCCGGCCAGCGTCAGCCTTTGCGGATGCAGGTGGTGATTCCGGCCGCGCAGCCGCTGCCGACGCCGGTGTTGTTGTCGGGCAACCTGGAGGCCGCGCGCGGCTTTGGCATCCGTATCCCCTGGAACCCGTTCCTTGTGCTGCTGGTGTCCATCGGCATCCTGGCCGGCGGCGGCTACTGGCTGTATCGACAGCGACCGGCCGCGCCGGCCGCGCCGTCGGCCGCTTCGGCCCAGGCCGCGGTTGCTGCCGTCGCGCCGGCCGCTGAGCCAGCCGCTGTCCCGCCAGCCGATCAGGCTGAGTTGTCGGAAGCGCCGCCGGCCGCCGCATCCGTTGCCGATCGCGAGGAGGAACCGCCGCATCCGCCGGCTGCGTAGCACGTAGGTGCGTCCGGCTACCAACCGAATGCACGACGCCGGGACGGGTGTTACGCTGGTTGGAGATCGACAAAACAGCCGGGTAATCGAGTTGCACATGTGAGGCGCGCGCCGGCGGCCAGCGCCGCGGGCTGAAGACCCTCGGCTGGCAAACGGCGCCCCGTGAACGGGGCTTGTTGGTGCGCCAAAAAGCCGGACGCCTCCGGAGGCGTCCGGCGCTGTTTTTAAGCCGGTGGGTTCGACCCTGGCCCCTGCGACGGCGCAGGCGCGGGTGTCCCCCGGGGGCCGCCGCTGACAGGCCGATGGCATGTCAACCGAATGATGGTCCACCCGGGGCCGTATCGTTGTGGGGGGCGAGGGGTTTTGTCATGGGCCGTGCAACATGATACACTCGCGCCGAGCCGATCATGTCCCCAACCACCACCCGCCAATTCTCCCCCCTGGCCCACGGGCGCGCAGCTATCGCAGCGATCCAGGCTTACTACGCGCCGGCCATCTTCATCGGCTTGAGTTACATGGCTATCACCACCATGTGGACGCTGTACGGCGCCTACGTGCCGGTGCTCTTGCAGGTGGACTTTGGCCTGCGCGCCGCAGCCATCGGCGTCGTGATGATGCTGGACAACCTGCTGGCGCTGCTCATTCAGCCGTGGATCGGCGCGCGCAGCGACCGGCTGCGCAGCCGCTGGGGCCAGCGGCTGCCTTTCATCGTGGTGGGGGCGCCGTTTGCCGCAGCCGGATTTGCGCTGATCCCCCTGGTGGGTCGGTACTTCAACGGGCTGGCCAGCTTCATCGGCGTGGTGATGATCATGCTGGCCGCCATGGCGGTCATCCGCGTGCCCTTGTTCGCCTTGCTGCCCGACCTGACGCCGGTCGACCGCCGCAGCACCGCCAACGGCATCATCAACGTGCTGGGCGGCGTGGGCATTCTGATCGCCACGGTGGGGCTGGGCTGGCTTTATCGTATCAACCGCGCCGGGCCTTTTGCAGTGGCGGCGCTGTTGTTGCTGACGACCACCGCGCTGCTGAGCGCGGCCATGCCCTGGCTGCGCCGGCGCTACACGGTGCAGGCTGACGACGGCGGCGCAGCGCCCCCCACCAATTCCCTGCGCATGTTGCAAGACGTCCTGGCCGACAACTGGCGCGGGGTGCCGCTGCTGCTGTTGGCCATCCTCTTTTACACCTTTGGCATCAACGCGGTGGAGACCTTCTTTACCCTCTATGGCCGCAACGTGTTGGCCTTGCCGGAAGACACGGCGCTGCTGATCCTGGGGGTGTTCTTCCTGTCGTACATCCTGGCTTCGGTGCCGGCCGGCATGGTGGGAGAGCGCTTGGGCCGCCGGCGGACGATGATAGTTGGGCTGGTGGGCCTAGCCGTGCTGGTGTCGTTGGCCTTCGTGGTGCGCTCGGTGTCGGTGACCCTGGCCATCATGCCGCTGGGCGGGGTGGCCTGGGCGCTGGTCAACAGCAACGCCCTACCTGCGCTGCTCAGCATGTCCACCCCCGGCCACGCGGCCAGCGCAGTCGGCCTGTTCTACGCCACCACCACCCTAGCCTCGATCCTCAGCCCGGTGGTCAACGGCTGGTTCATCGACCGGGGCGGCGACAACTACAACCTGGCCATTCTCTCCACCAGCATCGCGGCCGGCATCGCCGCGCTGATCTTGTGGATCATGGGGAGGGTGAACGGGGACGGTGAACGGTGAACGGTGAACGGTGAACGGTGAACGGACTGGTTACCGATCACCGATCACGGGTCACCGATCACGTGTTACCGTCTCCAGCGCTTGCGCCAGGTCGGCGATGATGTCGGCCACGTCCTCGATGCCGATGCTCAGGCGCAGCAGGCCGTCTGTGATGCCTAGGCGGGCGCGCTCGGCCGGCGGCACAGCGCGGTGGCTGGCCATGACGGGGTAGAGGGCCAGCGAGTACACGTCCCCCAGGGTGGTGGCAGGGAGGACCAGTTTGAGCGCGTCCAGGAAGCGGAAGGCGGCAGGTTGCGTCCTATCGCGCAGCTCGAAGGCGACCATACCGCCAAAGCCGCGGCCGCCCAGCAGGCGCTGCGCCAACTCGTGCTGCGGGTGGCCGGGCAGGCCAGGGTAGTGCACGCGCGCCACGGCCGGGTGTTGGGCCAGCCACGCGGCCACGGCCAGGGCGTTAGCGCAGTGGCGCTCCATGCGCAGCGGCAGCGTCTTCAGCCCGCGCAGGGCCAGCCACGCCACCTCCGGCGCCAATACCGCGCCGATCAGCTTCTCCAGCATGAACAGCCGCTGCCGGTTGGCGTTGGACGTTACCACCACGCCGGCCAGCACGTCGCCGTGGCCGCCGATGTACTTGCTGGCCGAGTGCACGACATAATCCGCGCCCAGAGCCAGCGGCCGGCACAGGTAGGGCGTGGCGAAGGTGCTGTCCACGATCAGGGCCGCGCCGGCCGCGTGGGCCAGCTCAGCCAGCGCGGCGATGTCAGCCAGCTTCAGCAGCGGGTTGGAGATGGTCTCCACCAGCAGCGCGGCCGGCCGGCGCTCGGCCAGCGTGGCCTGCACCTGGGCCAGGTCGGTCACGTCCACGAAATGGACGGCCACGCCCTGCTCGGCCATCAGCGTGCTGAGCAGGCTGTAGGTGGCGCCGTAGCAGTCTTGGGCGGCGACCACGGCGCTGCCGTTGCGCACGCCGGCCGCCAGCAGCGCGGCGTGCACCGCGGCCATGCCCGACGCGGTGGCGAAGGCCGCCTCGCCCCCTTCCAGCGTGGCCACGGCGCGCTCGAAGGCGTCCACCGTGGGGCTTTCGTAGCGGCGGTAGACGTAGCCGGCCTGCTCGCCGGCAAACACCGCCTCCATGGCCGCGGCCGACGGCTCCAGATAGCCCACGGCGTGGTAGATCGGTGTGGTGACGGACACTTCGCGCGGCGCAGGCTGCCGCTCGCCGGCGTGGACGGCTTGGGTGTAGATGGATGGCATGGGAAGCTCCTGGGAATTGGGAGGAACTAGGGGAACTGGGGGAACTCGGAGGAAGTGGGAGGAACTTGGTCGTCGCCAGGGTCATCGGGATGTGAGAAGTCCTCCGGGAGTTCGAATGGAAGATCAAGGGAGTGTACGTCGTAGGAGACCGGAGCTTCGCGGACGCCGAGGCTGCGGTCCCAGGCGCCTTCTTGGCGTTTGGCGCGCAGGCTCTTGATGAGCTGTTCCAGATGATACGTGGCATCGCTGTAAAGGTCAAGAAGCCGCGCCAAGGGTTCGCCTTCAATCAGACGCCACCGTTCGCAGCGCTGGATTTGGCTGCCCAGCTCTCCCAAGGAGCCGCGGGCGATCTCGCAGAAGCGGATGTAGTCGCCCAAGGCGTTGCGGCAATAGCCCTCGGCGATGTTGTCCGGCGCTGACCCGGCCGACTTGAGCATCTGGCTGCGCAGATCGGCGTAGGTGAAAGGAAACTCGATCACCATGTCATGCACCGCCAGCGCTAACTCATCCGCCGCCTGCCACGCCAGCAGCTTCTTGTACCCGTACAGTTTGCGGAAGGTCTGGGTGCTTTGGCCTGAGAAACAGCGGTAGTAATCGGCCAGGAAATCCCCTTGGCGTGACCGAAAGGCTATCCATCCGCACTCCTCCCTTCATCGGTCACGGCCCATTCAATGGCGTCAGCTTCCCACAGCGGATGCGCTTGGTTGAGCCAATCCAGGAAATCTTCATCAAGCGCAACGCGCTGGCTGAAGGTGGCGTAATCCATCGTCTTGGCCGTTTCCAGCTTGCAGTTTTGAAACGCGAGCATGAGTTTCGAGGTCATGGTGGTGCTCTTGCCAGCGATCAACGATGCAACGGCAGTTTCACAATCCAGTTTCAGTAGTTCACGATTCTCTGTGTCTAATGCGCACTTTTGAAGATCGACAGTAACTGCTCAGGTGCCGGGCATTTGTAGGCGATTTGC
>DAOUBX010000093.1:0-29009 GCA_034432445.1 Anaerolineales bacterium | reverse complement strand
CGACCGGTTCCCAGCTTGAGCCGGCTCTGCAGACGCCCTGGCCAGCGCAGCCTTAAGTGCCCGGCACCTAGAAGGGAACGAGCGCCCCCTTCGTAGTGACGGCTTCAGCCGTTTTCTGGAAAGGCGACGCCATGACCAATGTGGCCAACTCCGTTGGCATCGTCAAAACTGAATATCTCACCTTCGCCGCAGACCAGCCGTTCCGGCTGGAAAGCGGCGCAACGCTCAGCCCGGTGACCATCGCCTACGAAACCTACGGCCAGCTCAACGCCAACCGCTCCAACGCCATCCTGATCTGCCACGCGCTGAGCGGCGGCGCGCACGCGGCCGGTTACCACCACCCTGACGACCCGCAGCCCGGTTGGTGGGATGACTGCATCGGCCCGGGCAAGGCCTTCGACACGAACCGCTTCTTCGTTATCTGCAGCAACGTGCTAGGCAGTTGCTACGGCTCCAGCGGGCCAACCACCATTGACCTGGCAACCGGCAAGCCGTTTGGCCTGACCTTCCCCGTGGTGACCATCGGCGACATGGTCAACGCCCAGGTGCGCTTGATCGATCACCTGGGCATCGACAAGCTCTTGTGCGTGGCTGGCGGCTCCATGGGCGGCATGCAGGTGCTGGAGTGGGCGGCGCATCACCCCGAGCGCGTGCGCTCCGCCATCCCCATTGCCACCACGGCGCGCCACAGCCCGATGTTGATTGCCTTCAGCGAGGTGGGTCGGCAGGCCATCTACGCCGATCCGGCCTGGAACAACGGCAACTATTACGACAACGGGCGTCGCCCTGACGCCGGCCTGGCCGTGGCGCGCATGGTAGGGCACATCACTTACCTCAGCGAACAGTCGATGCACGCCAAGTTTGGCCGGCGCCTGCGCGAGCGTGAGCGCTACGGCTACGAGTTCCAGACCGAGTTCGAGATCGAAAGCTATCTCAAGCACAACAGCCTGAAGTTCACCAAGCGCTTCGACGCCAACAGCTATCTCTACATCACCAAGGCCATGGATTACTTCGACCTCAGCCAGCCCGGCGGGTCGTTGGCTGCGGCCTTCGCCAACTCGGCGCACGTCAAGTTTCTGGTGGTCAGCTTCACCAGCGACTGGCTCTATCCCAGCTATCACAGCAAGCAGCTCGTGGGCGCGCTGACCGCGGTCGGTGCCGACGTGACCTACGTGGACATCCAGAGCACGTGGGGGCACGACGCATTTCTGTTGGAGGTGGAGACGATGACGAAGCTCTTGCGCGGTTTTGTGGAGCAGGTGGCGCGCGAGGCCAACGGATCGATCAGCTATGGCCAATGATGTTGTGGCTTTGCCGCGCAGCGTGAACGAGCAGCCCCGGTTGCGGCCAGACTTGCAGGCTATCGCCGACATGGTGCCGGTCGGGGTCAAGGCGCTGGACTTGGGCTGCGGCGACGGCGCGTTGTTGGAGTATCTGGTGCAGGTCAAGCAGGTCCGCGGCCGCGGGGTGGAGCTCAGCGAGGCCGGCATCTTGGCCTGCGTGCGCCGAGGGCTCAGCGTACGCCAGGGTGACCTGGAAGAAGGGCTGGCCGACTATCCCACCGGCAGCTTCGACGTCGTGATCCTCAGCCAGACGCTGCCCTTTCTGGACGATCCGGCGGCAATCCTGCGCGCGATGCTGCGCGTTGGCCGGCAAGCCATCGTCAGCTTTCCCAACTGGGGCTATTGGCGCTGCCGGCTGGAGCTGCTGTTCACCGGTCGCATCCCCCAGGCCCCCGACTTGCCGCAAGCCTGGCACGAGGCCCCGCGCTGGCAGGCGCTCAGCATCACTGACTTTGCTCGGCTGTGCGGGCAGATCGACATCCGCATCACCCGCGAGGTCTATCTCATGCATGGCCGGCAGGTGCGGATCATCAAGGTGAAGAACCTGCTGGCGACCACCGCCATCTTTGCCTTGGAACCTGCCCGCGGCGGAGCCTGAGCGCGTGATTGGCCGAGCCTGCCACGATGGGCGCAAGCAGGGGAACGGCCCGCACTAGGGGGCCTGGTCAGACGGTGGGGAACCACGCAGTCGGGAGCGACCCGGTGCCTGGCGCAGGTCGCTGATGGCTGCTAGGAGCAAGGGTAGCCCAAAGGTGAAGGGAACGGCGATCAGATGCGTCCAGAGGTGATCGCCGCCCAGCAGGGCCTGCCGGGCTTGGCCGTAGATCAACACGGAAAGTTGCGTGGTGAGGAGGAACCACACCCCGGCGCGCAGGCGATACGCGTTCATCCGCCGGTCTTCTGTGCTGTCCACCCCCGGCGCGTCCACCAACAACCAGGGGAAGACCCAGCTGGCATACCAGATGCGGAATTTGGCCGTCAGCAGCAAGTAGCCGGCATTGATGTCGGCCGCGCCGCGCTCGGCGGGCCGGCCGCGCCACGCGCGCCACAGCAACCACAGCCCCCACAAGGCGAACAGCGCCAGCCCGACCCGGCTCAGCGGCAGGAGCCAATCAACGGCGAACAGCCGGCGGCCGACGAACGCGGCCATGACGATCGGCGAATAGCCAGCGCCCGTTTCGGCGGCCTGGAGCATGCCGGGAACGACGTCCGGCAACCGTCCAAACGGCAAGAACGCCAGCCACGTGATGATCAGCCCGGCGGCGGTCACTGTGGCCAGCAGCCTGGGGCGCGGCGCGACGCCGTTCGTCTGGCGCAGGGCCGCAAGCAGGAAGAAGGGAATGGGCAGCAGGCCGCTGAGCTTGGTCAACGGCGCCAGTAGCATCACGAGCAAGCCGGCCGTGACCCACCCACGGCGCTGCAACAGCCAGCCCAGCACCAGCCAAAAGAGCATCAGCACATCGTTGTGGCCGTTGGCGACGAACGTCAGCAGGAGGGTGGGGTTCCAGGCCCAGAGCAACGTGCGGCCGGCTCGCAGCCCAGGCGCAGCGCGCGCCAGCCCTTGCCAGATCATGGCCGCCAGCGCCAGGTGCGTGAGCAGGCCCAGGGTCTTGAACAGGGTCACGCCCAACAGCAGATTGTCTGGGCTGATCCAAGCCAAGGCAGCCGCAACCAATTCCCACAGCGGCCCATAGGCCGAGCTATCGCCGGCCCACTCGCCGGCCAAGCGCATGAAGGGATCGTTGACCAGCTCGCCGGGCAGGAGCTGATAGGGGTTCTGCCCATACAGCGTCGTGATGCGGCCGTTCAGCCAATAGCGAAAGACATCCGTGGCGTTGAAGGGGTAGGTCAGTACCAAGGGGAGGCCGAAGAACAAGGCCGGTAGAAGAATAGCGAGCAGAGCCGGCGGCCGTGGACGGCGCTGTGCCCAGCGGTAGGCCAGCGCGTACAGGCCGAACAAGGCGCACAGCAAGGCAGCGTAGGCCAGAGTGCCCCGTGGCCAGGGCGCAAATGTGCTGATGTCAACCAGGGCCAGGCGCTCGGCCCAAGGCGCAAGGGGCGCTGCCAGCGCTATGACCATGTATCCGGCCAAGCTGAGCAGCGCCAGCACCCCATACAACCCCGATCGTGTCGCAAGCGGCTGATGTTTCGCCATGGGCAGCGATCACTCGCTTAGCGTGATCTCCCCCAGCAGGACGCTGTCAGCGCCCTCAGATGTGCGCAAGCGCGGCAGGCCCGGCCGACCGGCGTCGTAGAGGCCGATTTCCAGCCGATAGCGCCCAGGCGGCAGGTCCGGCGGCAGCGCCAGGGTGAAGGGGTCCTCGACGACCTCGCCGGCCGCCCAGGTGGTCGTCGGTCGCCGGCCTGCCAGCGGCACGTGGTCGTCCTGGGCGACGATGCGGCCCGCCTCGTCCAGCAGGTGCACAAAGCCGGTGTAGGAGGTGTCCATACGCTGCAGAGCGCGCCAGCCGACGGTCGCTGTCACTGTGTCGCCGGGTTGCCGCATCGCGCCTCCGTCGTCCAGGCGGACGCCCAGCAGTTCGATCAGGAACGCAAAGTTGGCGGCCGCGGGGACATCGAAAGGCGCGCTAGGCTCGAAGCGGCGGGTGCTGGGCAGCACGGTGATGGGCAGCTCGGCGGCGGCGCCGGCAAAGGGGGCGTCCCCGCGCTCGGCGCGTGCGTCGATCAGGCCGATGCGCAGCTGCCAGTTACCGGGTTGAGCGTCGTAGGGCGGGAAGATGTCGAACTGGCCGCGCACGGTGGCGCCGGTGGGCCACTGTGTGGTGGGAAAGGTGGGCTCAGTCGGCGCGGTCCAACCGCCGCCGGGGTGCGCCTGACCGGTTGGGTCGATCCACTGCCAGCCCACAGCGTAGTTGCGGCCGGGGTTCTCGGCGGCCTGCCACCAGGCGTCGATGCGAACGGGATCGCCGGGTTCGACTGCGCTGCGGTCGCCGGCCAGCGCCAGCAGGGTGATCTCGGGTGCAACCTGGAGCGTTGCGCTGCCGGCCGGTGGGCCGTTGGGGCCGTCGACGACCAGCGCCTGGGCCACGACCGGCTCTAGCCAGGCCCAGCGCCCCTGCGCCGCGCCGGCCACATCCAGCACATCCAGCGCCTGGCCGGTCGCTGCGTCGTACACGCCAAGGCGCAGGCGGTACTCGCCAGGCGGCGTGCCCTGGTCCGCGGGGACCTCTAGCTTGCTCAGCACGACCTCGCCGGGTCGCCAGCGGAAGGTCGGGTAGTTGTAGGCGGCCAGGCGGCGGTCGAGCGGTTGGCTCCAAATCACGTCGGTGTAGCGGTCGAACAAGACAGCAGAGAGCTTGAGGTCGGCGGCAAGCGGCTGTAGGGGCCGCCAGAACAGGTAGACCGGACACAGGGGCTCGTCGCACGGCGGCTGCGAGTAGCCCACCAACTCGACCTGATTGCCGAAGTTGACGTTGAGTTGCTGCCCTTGATAGGCGGCGGTCAGCGGCAGCTCGGTGGGGAAGGCCGCGCCGGGCGCGTCAGGTGTGGTGCGCACAGCGTCGAAGAAGCGGTAGTGTTGCGGCGTGCCTAGACCCCAGAAGCTGGCGGTCGACGGCTGGGCGTCGCCGGCTGTATCCAGCAGGAAGGGCGTAACGCCGTTGGGATCGACGACGTCCGCTTGCCACTGCACCAGCCAAGCCCCGCGCTTGCCGGCCAGGGCGGTGTTCATCTGCTCGGCCACGCTCATGTCCAGCACGGCATGCACGTCCAAGGTCTCGATCGCCGGCAGGCGCACCGGCTCGATGTCGGGCGCGTAGTAGCGCCAGGCCGGGTAGGCGTGACCGCTGACCAGCACGACGGCCTCGTCGGACTGCAACTGTGACTGAACATAAGCAACGGCACCGCGCCAGTCATCCTTGGTGAAGGCGGGGTCGGCGAACCAGTTGCGGAGGGAGGCGGCAGAGAGGGTGAGGAGGGAAAGGAGGGAAAGGAGGGAAAGAAGACGCAAGAAATGGTTGATGGTTAATGGGGAACGGTTAATGGTCAACGAGAAGGGGAGGGCCAGGCCGCCGGCGAGCAACAGGACGAAGGCGGGGGAGGCCAGCATGAGGTAGCGCGGGTTGAACTTGGGGTTGCTGTAGGAGAGCAACAGAATGCTGGCGATGGGGACGAGGAGATAGAGCAGCACAAAGACCACGCTGCTCTTCGTAGTGACGGCTTCAGCCGTCCCGTGTCCCGCAGGGCGACTGAAGTCGCCACTACCAAGGGTGGGGGGAACCTTTCCCTTGTTCCCGCGTTTACTCCAGATACTCCAGAGCAACGCCAGGGCGCAGATGGCTGCCAAGCCGACGACCGCCCAGGCAACGGGCGTGGCCTGTTGCTCCAGCATCGTCTCGCCGACGCTGAAGCTGATTGCCAGGTGACGCAAAGCTTCGTTGAGCTTCAGCGTCCCGCGCCAATAGCTGGCATCCTCGCCGAAGCGGCGTAGGGCGTTGGGCAGCCAGGGCAAATAGGCGATGATGATGGCCGCGGCCACGAGGGCGCCCTCGCGCAGCAGCCGGCCCCTAGGCTGCAACCAGCCGGCGAGCAACGCCCCAACGAAGTACACCCCAAAGGCCAGCAGCAAAAAGGCGGCGAAGTAGTGCGTGTACAGCATGGCGACGCCGGCCAGCGCAAAAATGAGCCACCACCATGCTCGCATCTTGTTGTTCGCGTAGGCTGTTTGGTTATCGGGAGAGGATCCGATCTGGCGGTGACGGGCTGAAGCTCCTACGCGCAGCAAGGCGTAACCGGCCAGCATGCCCAGCGCGCTCAGCAGAGTGTACATGCGCGCCTCTTGGCTGTAGTAAACCCACAGGGGATGCGTTGTGGCCAAGAGGGCAGTGAACAACCCTGCGATCCGGCCAAACAAACGTCGTCCCATCGCGTAGCCGAGAACGACCATCAACAAGCCGAACCACGCCGAGGGGAAGCGCAACGCCCACTCGCTGACGCCTGCCAGCCGCGTCCAGGCCGACAGCACGACATAATACAGCGGCGGCTGGATGTCGTCGGCGGTCCAGCGCGCCAGCTCTGGCAGTCCTTGCTGCACCACCTGCGCTGTGACGGCCTCGTCGTACCAGAGGGACTGCGCGTTGAGCTTGTAAAGGCGCAACGTGAAGGCCAGTACGAGCAGCGCCAGCAGCAGCCAACGACTGAAAGAGGAGGAGAGGAGGCGCATAGAGCTAACCGGGAAACTGCCGGATGGCGTCGGCGACGCGCTCTACATGAGCCAAGGTCAGTTGGGGATACATGGGCAGCGACAGCACCTCTGCAGCGGCCTGCTCGCTCACGGGCAAGCCGGCGGCCGGAGCCAGGTGGCGGTAGGCCGGCTGTTGGTGCACAGGCACTGGGTAGTGGATCGCCGCGCCGATGCCGCAATGGGCCAAGTGCGCCTGGAGGGCGTTGCGCCGGCGGCTGCGCACAACGTACAGGTGGTAGACATGCTCGTTGTCGGGCGCCACTGCAGGCCGCACGACGTCGGTATGCGCCAGTAGCTCGTCATAACGGCGAGCCAATGCTTGCCGCCGCCGGTTCCATTCATCTAAGTGGCGCAGTTTGACACGCAGCAGCGCGGCTTGCAGTTCATCCAGCCGACTGTTCACGCCGGCCACAGCGCTGACGTAGCGCTCGCGCCAGCCGTATTGCCGCAGCAGACGCACGCGTTCGGCCAACTCTACGTGGCGGCTGACGACCATGCCGCCGTCACCGGCTGCGCCCAGGTTCTTGGTGGGGTAGAAGCTGAAGCAGCCCAGGTCGCCGACCGTGCCCACCCGATGGCCTTGCCAGATTGCGCCGTGCGCCTGCGCGCAGTCTTCGATCAGCCACAGGCCGTGCTGGCGGGCAACCGCAGCCATGCTGCGCAGGTCAGCCGCCTGGCCGTAGAGGTGCACGGCGATGATCGCCCGGGTGCGCAGGCTGACGGCCTCGGCCACGCGCGCCGGGTCGAGGGTGTAGGTCTGAGGGTCGATGTCGGCGAAGACAGGGGTGGCGCCGGCCATCTCGACCGCAGCCACGGTGGCCACGGCCGTATGGCCGGGCACGATCACCTCGTCGCCGGGTCCCACGGCGCAGGCGCGCAGCGCCAGGTGCAGCGCGTCGGTGCCGGAGTTGACACCGACAGCCGCGTCGGGCGGCAAGCCCAGCCAGGCGGCGAACTCGGCCTCGAAGCTGTGCACCTGCTCGCCTAACACGTACCAGCCGGAGCGCAGAACGGCGGCCGCGGCCGCCTCCAGGTCGTTCTGCAGCTCGTGGTGTGCGGCCTGCAGGTCGATGACAGGGATGGTGGTCATTACCAATAGTGCTGCCTGTGTTGGCGATAGAAGGCGATCATCTGCTCTAGGCCACATGTCAGGGAGGTTACCGGCTGCCAGCCCAGGGTGCGCCGGATCAATTCGTAGCTGGAGTAGACATCACCTACGTCGATACGTTGGCGATCCTCGGGCCATGGCACGAGCTCGACACTGCCCTGGCCGGCGATGGCGACGATCAGACGTGCCAGATCGAGGAGGGTGATCGGTTCGCTGCCGCCCAGGTTGAACATCTGGCCGTCGACGGCGTCGCTGGCGCCAGCGCGCAGAAAAGCGTCCACAACGTCGTCGACGTAGGTCAGATCGCGGCGCTGTTGTCCATCGCCGTAGACCTGAATCGTGCGCCCCTCGATGGCCAGGCGCACAAACCAGGCGATGAAGCCCTGACGACTGTGCTTCATGAGCTGGCGCGGGCCATAGGTGTTGGTGAGGCGCAGGCTGCACGTGCGCAGGCCGTAGGCGACGCCGTACACTAGGTGATACCATTCGCCCGCCAGCTTGTTGACGCCGTTGATGTCGGTGGGGCGGTTGCGATGCTCCTCGTCCAGCGGCAGGTAGAGCGGCCGGCCGTAGCACTGTCGCGTGCCGGCATAGACGATCTTGATGTCGGGGTTGTGATGGCGACACGCCTCGAGGATGTACAGCTGGCTGCGGGCGTTGATCTCCAGATCGGTGAACGGGTCGGCCATGGAGTCCAGGTGGCTCACCTGGCCGGCCAGGTTGAAGAGCACGTCGCAGCCGGGCACGAGGGCGTTCATGGCGTGGGGGTCGCGCACGTCGGCGATGTTGACGCGCACCCGCTCCTCGATGCCGGCGATGTTGAACAGGTTGCCGCCGTAATCCGGCACCAGCGAGTCCACCAAGACCACGTCGGCGCCCAAAGTCACCAGACGCCTGGCCAAGTTCGAGCCGATGAAACCCAGTCCACCGGTGATCAGCACCCGGCGCCCGCGGTAGAAGTCGAGATAAGACTGCGTGAGGTTAGCCATGGATGTTTGGCACCACATCCTTTTCCTATTGGCTGGCGCACGCCTCTGGCAGCAGCGCGCACACCAGGTCGGGTGTCGGTCCGACGGTGGTGTCTACCTCGATTTGACCCACGACTGCGCCATCGTCCACCGGCCTGCCGTCTGTGTCCAGCAGCGCCAGCCGTTCCTGGGTTTCCCAGTAGTACCACCCAACGACAATGTCGTAGACGCCAGGCGGTAGATCATCCGGCAGTTGCAAGCGGTGGGCATCCAGCACCGACGTGCTGCCGGGGCTTGTCGGCCAGCGCGAGGTGGGCAACGGGCCATACCAGTGTGGCGTGGCGTCGGCTTGGGCCACGGTGCGACCGTTGCTGTCACGCACGTGTATGAACACTGTGTAGTCGCGCGGGGCCGCCGCGTCGGATTGCCAGCGCAGGGTAAGCGGGACGGAAGCGCCGGGCGCGGCGCGCTTAAGTGCCGTGACGCCCGTCAGCGCCACCGTCCAGCCATCGCCGCCGAACACGGCGTTGGCCGGACGGAACTGCGGCGCAGCGGGCGGGCTGACCAGCTTGCCCCGTTGCCACTCCCAGGCGTTGAGCCGCACCCACGTGCGATCCTCGAAGGTCAAGGTGGGCGTGGCCGAGGCCGGCGTGTTGTCGACGATGCGCCAGCGTTGGCTCACATCGTCCCAGGTGTCGCCCTGATAGACGCCCACGCCCACCGCCCATTGCTTGGGCAGCGGCCACGGCAGCTTGTCGGTGATCACGACTGCGCCGACCGGCCAGGCTGCCGGCGGGTACCACAGCGGCTGCATGAGCGGCCGCTGTTCGCTGGAGTCCACCTCGTCGCCGCTGGGCGTGACGACGAACACACGCAGGTTGGTGTCGGTCGGCAAGGGCGCCAGCGCCTGCCAGTAGAAGCGGAAGCCGGTGCGCCGCCACTGGCTGTCCTCGATGAGATCGTAGCCGAGCAGTTTGAGGCGCCCGTCGAAGGTGATGTCGAGAGGAAACTGTGGCGCCGCCGTAGGGCGGGCGAAGTCGTAGAAAGCAGCAGGCAGCTCGCCAACACTGGCCGCAGCCTGGCCTGCATCCACCCGTTTGAGCAGCACATAGCCGTCTTGAGCGTCCTGCACCGCCCACGCGCCGCTGCGCAGCATCTGTTCCACTTGGTCGCGCACGACCGCCGGATGGCTCGACCAGCCTGAGCGCGCGGCGGCATCCAACAGGACGTACTCGGCGTTGGCCACCGTGGGAAACTGGTAGATGAACTGGCGATGCGAGAGATGCGGGTACAGTGTGGGCATCGTGGAGAGCGCGGCGTCGTTTGGTATTTGGGCGGCGAAGCGCGCCAGCAGGCGATGGTGATCGGTCACGGCCGGCCGGACGTAGCCCTGGCGAAAATGGCTGCCGATGGGCGTGTAGCCGAAGGCGATTTGGCAGCCGATGCTCCAGCCCAGCAGCCAGATGCCCAGCAACACATAGCTGCGGTGCGCGCGCCACAGGCGCCGCCGGTGCAGCGCAACCACGGTGCGACGGGCAAGAGGGCGGAGCCGGCTGCTGCCGACAATGGCCGCCATTAGCGCATAGGCTGCCAACGGCGCCGAGTAGTGCAGTTGGCCGCTGTACTGGAAGGGATAACTGCTCAGCGCGTTGGCCAGGAACAGCGGCAGGCCCAACAGCAAGTAGTCGGGGGCTACCAGGGCGAGAAAGCCGACCGGCGCCAGCAGTCGCAGCACATAGCCGATGCGCAGCGGTTCCGTTGCCACATGCAGCACCAGCAGCGGCCGCGTGAGCAGACTGCGCAGCACGTCGCCGAAGCTGTCGCCCAGCGCGCCGAAGCGGGCAGCATAAGGGGTCTCGCCTAGCCCGTAAGCTTGGGTGGCGTAGGTGGGGATGATCACGAAGGTAGCGGCATAGAACCAGACGAGGCCGGCAATGAGCACGATCAAGCCGGCCAGCAGCGCTGCGCGGCCGGCCGGCGCGCCGGCTGTGTGCTCTTGTCGCAGCCTCTGCCTAAGGCCGAGCACAAGCGCATAGATCCCCAGGGCGGCTGTCAGCAAGGCCGCCCCTTCCTGAGCGGTTGCCACCAGCAGGGCCGCCAGCGCAAAGCGCGCCCACTGGCGCCGTGTGGCAAAGAGGAATGCGAGCAAAATGAGCGGCGTGGCCAGCGGCAGGGCGTGGAACTCGGCCACGTTGGCGGCTTGCAGCGGCGGATAGAGCAAGTAGGCCAGCGCAAAGGTGAGCGCGATCAGGCCGAGGCCGCGGTTAGTTTCGGCCAGGCTGGCGGCTGGCTGCTTTTGATGGTCGCCCAGCCGCTGCCAGGCCAAGGCGAACACAGGCCAGGCTCCCAGGGCCAGTACAACGGACTGCAGCACCAACAGGGCGCGCACGTCGTCCCACAACCAGAAGACCAGCGACACGGGGGCAAAGATCGGCTCCACGTGGTCGGTCAGCCGCGTGCTCACCTGGTCGCCTTTGATCTCCTGCACGAAGCGGCCCTGGCTGGTGTTCCAAATGGCCAGGTCGATCTGTCCCAAGTCGGCGGCGTGGGTGTGGTGCGCCTCGTGCAGGCGAATGGAGAGCGCCGAAAAGTAGACGCTGTAGGCCGCAATCATGACCCACAGCGTTACCACAGCCCAGCGCGGGGGGCGCGTTGCAGGCGCAGCGCGGCGCGCCGGTTGTTCGCTCATGCCCGCGCCTCCTGAGACGTCTCATTTTCGCCGATAGGCAGGGCAGTGCTGTGTTCCGATCGCGGCGACGCAGCGCTGTGCTTTGGCTGCGTCGAGCGGGAGCGACCGAGCAAGGACGCTCCTGCGCCGATCAGCTCGCCGACGATCATCCAGAGCCGCGCGGCCAGGGCGATGATCGTGGGCAGCGGCGCGGCAAACAGCGGCGCCAGCAGGAGGACCATCACGCCTTCGCGCACGCCGAGGCCGCTGGGCGTGAGCAGACTGAGGTAGCCGATGACGTAGGCCGCTGCCCAGGTTGCGATCAGCGCCGCAAACTGCTCAGAGGACACCGGCGTGAACGCGGCCGCCAGAAGGGCAAAGGCGCTGCCCATGACGAGCCACACGCCCAGATAGCCGAGCAAGATGGCGCCGATCTGCCCCCAGGTGAGGGTCACGCGGACCGGAGGGCGTTTCAGAATGCGCAGAAGCTGGTTGAGCGTCCATTCGAGGAGGCGCGGATGGCACAACAACAGGCCTAGGGGCACCAGCCAGAGGAAGGGGCGCACGGCGTCGAGCAGCGCGCCTTTGCCCGCAACGGCAAAATAGAGCGCCGCAAGCACCAGGCCAACCGCCGTGCTCAGCGCCTGGTGCAAGGCGATGCTGGCGAAGGTGGTGAGGCGGCTGACGCCGTCGTCGGCGGCCAGCTCGGCCATGCCCAAGAACTGCCAGATGTTGCCGGGGATGTAGCGCACGATGTTGGAGAGGAACCAGACCTGGGCCGCGCGGCGCCACCGTAGGTGTCCACCCAAGCTGGCCAGCAGAAAGCGCCAGACCGATAGCTCTAGCAGCCAGGCGGCCAGCAGGCCGGCCACGCTTGCAGCCAGCCCGACGGGCCGCACAGTCCACTCGAAGGCTTGGAGGGCTTGCCATTGACTGGCGACCAGGGCGGCAATGAAGGCGAGCGAGGCCAGCAGGGCGCCGATGCGGAGGATGGTCTTCCAGCGGCTCCGGGGAGTTCTTACAGCGACGACAGCCATGCGGCTATTCTACCGCAAAGGAGAGCGAATGGCGAATGTGGGTGGGTGGGGGAAGGGAGGAGAGGGAAAGGAGGGAAAGGAAGGAAAGTAGGGAAACGAGGGAAAGGAGGGAAAGGAGGGAAAGGCGCCCGGGTGAGCGCAGCGCAGCGTTTGTAGCACAATGCGGAGGATGGCGGTACGACGCTACACTCGTGACCGGCTTACTTGCCGGCTCCTCGCTCCGCAATCAGGCGACTGAAATGCGCGAGGTAGCGCCGGGCCAGGTGGGGCCAGCCGAACTCGGTCTCGACCAGGCGGCGGCCGGCTGCGCCGAGGGCGGCTCGTTGCGCCGGCGGCAGCGCCGCCAACCGCAGAATGGCCGCGGCCAGGGCATAGGGGTCCTGCTCCGGCGTGATGTAGCCGTTGACGCCACCCTCGATCACCAGCTCGTTGCCGGCCGCACTGCTGCCGATAACCGGCTTGGCGCAGGCCATGGCGTCCAGCACACAGACGTTCAACCCGTCCGCCGGCCGCGTCACCGCGGGCATCACCAGCGCATCGGCTGCGTTGTAGTAGCGGCTCATCTGGTCGAAGGGAATGCGGCCCAGCCAGTGCACGTGGGCGTCAACGCCCAGCTCGCGCGCCAGCTCCTGCCAGGCCTGCCACAGGTCGCCGTCGCCGATGAGGGCCAGGTGGATGGGGGGAAGGGCGCTTGGTGGATTGGTAGGGGGTAGATTGGTGGGGGGTAAATTGGTAGATTGGTTGGTAGATTGGGGACTGGTCAAGAACCCGGCCTGTTGCAGAATGCCCAGGGCGCGGATCAGGACGTCGAAGCCTTTTTTGTAGACCATGCGGCCGACGGCCAGCAGCAGCAACGCTTCTGCCGGCACGCCGAGCGACACGCGCAGCTCGGCCACACCGGCGGGGTCAGGTCGCAAGGCAGCGGGATCGACGCCGTAGATGATCAGGTCGAAGCGCGCGGGATCGGCGCCGAGCTCGGCGACGGCCACATCGCGCAGCGCATGGCTGTTGGCGGTGACCAGGCCGGCTTGGCTCAGGGCGAAGTGGGCCATGGCACGGAAGAGCGGGTTCTGCGTTGCCACCAGGGCGTCGGAGCCGGGGATCGAGACAACCAGTGGGATGCCGAAGAGCCTGCTGGCAACAGCGCCGAAGAAGCCGTTGGGCAGCAGCCAATGGGCGTGGATTACGTCTGGGCGCTGCCGGCGACACCAGTCGACCGTGGCGGCCGTTCCCGCGGCGAAGAAGAGCGGCGCCAGCCAGTAGGTCTCGCCGCGCATGCGCACATCCGCTTCCATGGTGCGCATGTAGCCCAGCCGGTGCCAATCGTCGCGCGGGGCATAGCGCCACAGGTGCAGGGCTGGGCCGGTGTTCTGTGTGTGCTTGCCGGCTGCCGTCTGCTGGTCACGGTACGCTTTGTCCCACGGCGCCAGCACCGTCACAGCGGCGCCTTGTCGCGCCAGCTCGGCGCTGAGCGCTGCCACAAAGTTGCCGCTGAAATCGCCCCGAAAGCGCGGGTAGTTGTGGGTAAGGACGGCGATCTTCATCCTGGGCCGCCTTCTCGCCGCAAGTCCTTGACCTCCTGCTCCAGCTCGCGCAGCATCTCGGCTTGGCTGACGATCAGTTCTGTGACGAAGCCGATCAAGATCAGCACCAGGCCGGCCAGCGCCAGCACGCTGGCGGCAATGAAGACGGGCCGCAACTGGGTCTGTTCGAGCAGGTAGAGCAGCAGCAAGAACCCATAGGTCATGGCGGAAACAGCCAGGCTGGCCAGGCCCAGACCGCCGAAGAAGCGCATAGGCGCCTGGCTGAAGGTGAGCAAAAACCACACCACCAACACGTCCAAGAGCGAGATCGGGATGCGCCCGATGCCGAACTTGGAGCGCCCGGCGCGGCGGGGATACCAGTTAGTGGGCACTTCGGCGATGCGAAAGCCCTGGTAGGCGGCGATGTGCAGCAAGAAGCGATGCCAGTCCGAGCGCAGCGGCGGCAGCACCTCGATCACCTCGCGGCGGAAGGCCTTGATCCAGTTCATGTCGTGGAGCTGAAGATCGAATAGCCAGCGCGAGACGCGATTGTAGATGCCCGATGCAAACACCTTGCCGTCGTTGCGGCCCTGGCGCCAACCCGCCACGACATCGTAGCCCTCGTTCAGCTTGGCGAGCAGCTTGGGGATGTCTTCCTCCGGGTCCGACTCCAAGTCGGCCGGCAGGAACACGATCACATCCCCGTGCACGTGGCGAAACCCGGTGCGCAGGGCGGCGGTGAGCCCCTGGTTGCGGCGATGGCGGACCAAGCGCAGGAAGGGGTAGCGGTCGGCCAGGCTGGCCGCCAGGTCGCCGGTGCCATCGGTGGAGCCGTCGTCCACCAGTACCAGCTCGCCGTTGTAGCCTTGTGCAGCCAACGCGTCGAACGCGCTGGCGACCTTGTCCAGCAGGGTAGGGATGTTGTCCGCCTCATCGCGGGCGGGGATGAGCACCGAGAGGAGGGTTGGTCCCGGAGTTGGATCAGGTGTGGCGGTTGATGCGTGCATGGTAAAGCAAGTGTGTCGGCCGGCGCGCTGGGCAATGGGGACTTACGCTGCCGACACGGCTATGAGGCCCGCGGATGCGCGGGCACGCCCACTGCGTCGACGAGAAAGGCGTAGACTTCGGCGATTTCGTGCAGGTAGTCGTAACGACCAGAGGCACCGCTGTGGCCGGCTGCCATGTTGGTGAGTAGCAACAATCGGTTGTCGTCGGTTTTGTGAGTGCGCAGCCTGGCCACCCATTTGGCCGGATCCCAGTAAGGTACTTGGAGATCGTTCAGCCCTGCCTTGACGAGGATGTGGGGGTACGCCTGCGCAGTGATGTTCTCGTAGGGCGAGTAGGAAAGCATATAATCGAACGCCTGCGGTTCGTCGGGGTGGCCCCATTGCTCCCACTCCACGACGGTCAACGGCAGCTCCGGCATCAGCATAGCCGTGATGACGTTGGTGAACGGCACGATTGCGGCCACCGCCTTGAACAGATCAGGCCGCATGTTGGTGACGGCGGTGACCAGCAGACCGCCAGCGCTGCGTCCGGTGATGGCCAATCGGTCAGGCGACGTGTAACCCTGGGCGATCAGGTGTTCGGCGCAAGCAATGAAGTCGGTGAAGGTGTTCTTTTTGTGCATCAGCCGGCCCTGCTCGTACCAGGCGCGACCCAACTCGCTGCCCCCGCGCACGTGCGCGATGGCGTAGACGAAGCCACGGTCGAGCAGGCTCAGCCGGGCGGCGTCGAAGTTCGGCTCGCGGCTGTAGCCGTAGGAGCCGTAGCCATCTAGCAACAAGGGATTGCTGCCGTCCAGCGCTAGGCCTTTGCGATAGACCAGCGAGATCGGTACTTGAGCGCCGTCGGGCGCCGTGGCATGCAGCCTTTGGCTTTCGTAGCGCGTGGGGTCGTAGCCGCTGGGGATGATCTGTTGTTTGCGCACAGTCCAGGCGCCGGTCGCCACAGCGTAGTCCACCGTGGACTTGGGCGTGACCAGCGAGCTGTACTCGAAGCGCAGCTCGCCCGCGTTGTACTCGTGGTTGCCCTGCAAAACGGCGGTGTAGACCGGTTCGGGGAAACGCACGTAGCGCACGTTGGTCACGCCGTCGGGGTCTGAGAGGCGCAATTGTTGCAGCCCGCCGCGGCGCTCCACCACGACCAGGAAATCTTGGAAGGCTTCGACGTCTTCGATCAGCGTGTCCGCGCGATGGGGGATGAGGGGGCGCCAGTTGGCCTTGTCTGGGGCCGCCGCCGGAGCCTCCAGCAGTTGGAAGTTCTCGGCGTTCTCGTTGCTGCGGATCAGAAAGCGGTCGCCGTGGTGTTCGACGTAGTATTCCAGCCACGGTCGCCGCGGCTCGATCAGCCGGAAGCTGGCCGCAGGCTGATCGGCCGGCAGGTAGTGCACCTCGCTGGCGCTGTGGCTGGCCAGCGTGAGCAGCAGGTAGGCGCCGCTGCGGGTGCGGTGAACACCCAACGAGAAGGCGTCGTCTGGCTCGTGGAAAACCAGGGTGTCGTGGGTCGGATCGTCGCCGACGGTGTGGCGGAAGAGCTTGTAGGCGCGGTGGGCGTCGTCGAAAACCGTGTAGAACAGCGTACGGCTGTCGCTGGCCCACGCCACCGACCACGCTACCTGAGGGATCGGGCCATCGATCACTTCACCGGTGCGCAGGTCTTTGACGAACAGATCGAACACCCAGGCGCCCGTCGTGTCCACCGTGTAGGCCAGGAGCGTGTGGTCGGGGCTGGGCGCGAAGGTGTTCAGGCGGCAGTAGGCGTGGCCCTCGGCAAGCATGTTCTCGTCGACCAACACTTCCTCGGCCGCGTCCAGGGTGGCGTATTTGCGACAAAACAGGCGATACTGCCGGCCGGCCTCCATGCGCCAGTAATAGAAATAGCTGCCGCGGCGCTCCGGCGCGCTGCTGTCGTCCTCCTGGATGCGCCCGCGCAGCTCCTGGAAGAGCTGGTCTTGCAGCGGAACCAGATGCGCCATGGCCGCGCGGGCATAGGCGTTTTCGGCCTCGAGGTAGGCGATGACCTCGGGATCGTGTTTGTCTTGCAGCCAAGCGTATTCGTCGACAAAGGTGCGGCCATGCTTCTGGAAGGTGTGGGGTGCTTTCTTGGCGATCGGGGCAGGTACTTGAGTCATCGATTCTCCTGGACTATCACAAGTCGTGGTGTGCTCCTGAGCTTATAGCACGACCCACAGCCTTTGTCAACGCGCGAGGGGTATTCGCTGAGGACCTGGAGCCAGGCCAACGGTTATCGCACCGTTGGCCCCAGCCGCGCGATCAACCTGCACAACGTTGCTGACCACGGTGTCAATCCAGCAGACTTTGTGACTGCGCACCGGTGCTCGGCTGCCAAGGCGTGAGAGATGCGAAGAGCCTGGTCTTGCGGCCAGGCTCTCGGTAGTCGTTGTCGTGGTCGATAGCCGTGTGAACGATCGGCTCTGTGAGGGGATGCGGCAGAGACCGGTCCTAGCAAGGCTTCAGGACAGGATGGACCTCAACGCGTTCACCACCCGATCTTGTTGTTCCTCGGTCATTTCCGGGAAGATAGGCAAGGAGATAACTTGTTCGGCAGCCGCCTCGGCAACAGGGAAGCGTCCTTTTTCCAGGCCAAGGCATCGATAGGCTGGTTGCAGGTGCAGGGGGAGGGGGTAGTGCACGCCGGCGTCGATTCCTTCTCGCTGTAGCTGCTCGAGGACGACATCACGTCGCGGGGTGCGGATGACGTAGAGGTGATAGACGGGGGTCACCTCGGGTGGCGTGTAGGGGAGCGCCACTTCGATGTCGGCCAGAAGTGCGTTGTAGCGCTCGGCCAGGCGGCGGCGGGCGGCGTTGGCAGAGTCTAGATGGGGCAGTTTGGCTCCCAAGATCGCTGCCTGCAACGCGTCCAGCCGGTGACCAAAACCAACTTCATCGTGGATATACTTGCTGCTGCGGCCATGATCGCGCAGCTTGGCCACCCGTGCCGCCAGCGTAGAATCGTTGGTGACCACCGCTCCGCCGTCACCATAGCAGCCCAGGTTCTTGCCGGGATAGAAGCTGAAGCAGGCGGCGTGGCCCAGCGTCCCCACGCGACGTCCGCGATACTCGGCGCCGTGGGCCTGGGCCGCGTCCTCGATCAGGAACAGCCCGTGACGTTGTGCGATGTCCCTCAGGGCCTCCATGTCGGCCGGTTGGCCGTAAAGATGCACGGGCAGAATGGCACGGGTGCGTGACGTAACAGCGTGCTCGGCGGCCTTAGGGTCAAGGTTATAGCTGACGGGATCAATATCGGCGAAGACCGGCGTTGCACCGACGGCCGAGATTGCTTCCGCAGTGGCGATGAAGGTGAAAGGCGTCGTGATCACCTCGTCGCCTGGGCCGATGTCCAGGCTGCGCAGCGTCAACTCCAGGGCGGCCGTGCCAGAGCTAACACCGATTGCGTGGCGCGCGCTGCAGAAACCGGCAAACGCCGTCTCAAAGGCGCGCACTTCGGGCCCCATGATGAAACTGGCGTTCGCG
Source organism: Anaerolineales bacterium (assembly GCA_034432445.1). GTDB lineage: Bacteria > Chloroflexota > Anaerolineae > JAAEKA01 > JAAEKA01 > JANWYQ01. Next base: position 10,663 of record DAOUBX010000093.1, on the reverse strand, counting down.
ATGACGCGGGCTATTGCGGCATCAATCTCTGGCTTAAGATGCTGGTATTGCGCTTGCAAGTCGACGAGCGGTATGCGTTGCATAGGACAACCTTGTGAGCGGCCTGGGCCCTTAGCCTTCGCCTACTGCCGACTGCTCCTCTGGTGTTGCGCCAGTGTGGAGGCCGTCTAAAACGGTGGGCGAGATGAAGGCCAAACGCTCGTGCGCCTTCTCCAGTTCCACCTTGGTTTGGTGGATTTCGTTGATCAAGTCCAAGGGGACGCGAATTCCGAACTGGACGCGTTGCAGCTCGAGCTCCTGCAGGTTTTGGCGCAGGATGCGGATCTGTTCGATCAGGTAGGGGGCTTCCTCTTGCTGGCCCTTGAGAACCAACTGGCGCGTCATGTCGTCCGGTACCTCGCTTGTGTGCACCATGGCCTCGAGCGCCGACCGGTTCTGCTCCAGCCAGCGACGCAAGAACTCGTTGCCAGGCACCAGCCCTGCTTCGGTCTGTCGGATCTGGGCCAGTCGCTCCTGGCTGTAGATGAAGTCCTGGACGACGGCCGGGGCCAGCCCTGTGTCCTGGGCCACGGCTGTGACGGTGCGTTGACCGGCGGCGATCGACAGCAGCACCTGGCGCTCACCCGGCGACAACCAGCGAAAGTCGTTTTGGAAAAAGTCCTTCAGTTGCGGGTCGAGCGACAGATCCTCTGGCGTAAGCGGACGCAGCTCGCCCGTGTCCTCAAACAGCCGGCTGCACAGGATTTGCGTCAGCAGCGGATGGTTGCCGGTCAAGCTGGCGATCTGCGCGGCCAGCTCGTTGCTGACGCGCACCGGCGTCGGGTCTTGCGCTTGCCGGATCAAGGCGAGGGTCGACTCGTCGTCCAGGCGGGTCAGGTTGCGCAGACCGAAACCGAACAAGAAGGGCGAGGTTTCCCAGTCTGCGTTGAGGGCGTTGATGCGGCTGAGCACCTTGGTCGAAGTCAGCACCACACGCAGACCGTTGGCGCTCTGGAAGACCCGGCGCAGGCGAGCCAGGCTTTCAGGCTCGTTCTCGGCCAGCTTGAGCAGCGCCTCGGCCTCGTCGCACAACAGGAGCAGGCGCTTGTTGGCCAGGCGTGCATTGCGGCGCAGCAGGCGTAGGATGCCGGTCGCATCCCGGCCTTGCAGCAAACTGAAATCAGGCAACAGGGCGCGAAAGCGCTCCTCCTCGTCCTCGATCGCGTAGACTAGCTCGGCCGTCAGCTCCTGCATCGACGTGCTGCCCTGCATATCCCAATACAGGGGCACGTAGACCTGGCTATCGACCGTCAGGTACTCCAACTGCCGCAGCAGGGAGGTCTTGCCCATGCGGCGGTTGCCGACCACCCAGACGGCGTCGTTGTCGCTCTCCAGAATGTGGGCGAGGAGGGCCTGTCTGCCGTAGTGATCGGGACCTCTAACCCAGCCTCCGGTGTTGTAAGGATTGCGCACGGTTGGTCTCCTTGCTAGGACTTGCGTGTCACGCGGTCGTTAGCGTTCGCTGGGTGACTGCAAGCCGGTGTTCTGCGATGTCCGCGCGTTTATCAGCTGTTTCAAGGCTTCTTCGGCGTCACGCTTGGTGACGCGCGTGCGGCCGGCGGCCAGCATCCTGTTGACTGCCTCTAGGCAGTGTTGCTGGATGTAATAGGGCCGGCCCTGCGACGCAGCCATGATCGTATCGACCGCTGCGTCCTCGTAGCTATAGATGCCTTTGACAGGCTCTAGGATCAGGCGACGGGCTTCGTGTTCGTCCAGAGGCCCCAGCTCGATCTCGTTGAAGAGATTATACCAGGGGCTTTCGACACGATCCCATTTCTTGTTGATCTGAATGCCCGCCACCACCGCGCCCAGGTTGCGGGCGTACGTGCGCATGAAGATGCGACGTAGCTGTTGCTGAACCACGGGATCATAGTCGTTGATCACGTCCATCTCGTCTAACAGCAGGATAAGCCGCACCTCCCGCTTTGACGCGGCACTGAGCGCGTCTAGAAGGTCGCCCATGTCATAGCTAAAATCGCGATCGGTGTAGTCTGCCTTGGGTACAGAGTGGAAGCGCAAAGGAGGCAACGAGCTCACATAGCTAGGCGCTACCCGTAAGATTTCTTCCATCAGCAGGTGGAAAAGCTCCTCTTGCGGCGTTCCTTCCATGTCAACGTACACCGGGATGAACAGAAATTCAGGATCGTCAGCTTTGCGCAGCTGGTCAGCGATCTGGTACAGCAAGCTGGTTTTGCCGATCCGGCGCTCGCCGTGGATCATGATGCTGTTCTCGTGCAACATGTTGACGATGCGGGCTTGAACGTCTTGCCGGCCGTAGAACATGTCGCTGTCTTGGATTGGATCGCCTGACACGTAAGGGTTGAACCGCCGTTTGAGGGCTTCGCGGCGTCTGCGCCGGTTGCGTACGCTCAAGAACAGAACGCCTGCGCTGCCACTTAGAGCGATTACCAGCAGGGTGAGCAGCGAGCTGGCAGTGTAGGTGGCTAGACGGCCGAACACCGGCAACACGACGCTGGGCGCGACGGTGAAAGTTACTTCCGCAGGCGGTTCCGATAGGTTCAGTGCTGCGTTGAAGGCCGCAACGCGAAAGGTGAATGTACCCGGCGACAGGTCGCGGTAGGTGATCTGGTTTTGCTCTGTGATGCGCCAGGCCTGGTCAACCCCTAGCAGCTGGGCGCGGAAGCCGAGTGCGTTCTGCGGTGTCAGTAGATCGTATCCCTGGAAGGTGATCACCACCGGGTCACCGGCCAGCACGGTTACAGCGCCGTTGCTCGGTCGTTGCCCGTTGACGGTCCAGATCTCGGCGCGTGGCCGGGCTGTGTACGGCATGTGCCGGATGATCCCTAGCTTGGTGCCGATCCAGAGCTCGCCAGTCGTTCCTACGTTCAACGCGCTGATCTCGTTATCCACCAGACCGTCGCTCCGCGTGTAAGTGCGTCGCAGCCCGGTAGCCGGGTCATAGCGCATGAGGCCGTTAGGCCCGCCCAACCAAAGGCCGCGGTCAGGGGTTGCCACCAGTGCGTTGACCGGTGCATTGGCACTCAGAAGGCGCTCCCAGCGCCCGCTGTCGGCCTGGAAGTGCAGGAGGCCACCGGTCCTGCTGCCTGCCCAAAGTCCTGCTCCGGGATGAGGGGGTGGGAGCTCGGCTAGGCTCAGGACACTGTCATCGTCCAGCCCATCAGCGGTGGTAAATGTTTGCCAAATGCGCAACTGGGGGTCGTAGCGGGCCACGCCGGCCGGGGTTCCTGCCCAGATAGCGCCCTGTCTGTCCTGCAACAGAGCGTCTTGGTTGATCTCATTGCTGGGGAGACCATCGGCGGTCGTGAAAACCTGCCGCCGATCGTCGGACTGAACCGAACCATCAGCAGGCTCGAAGTGAACAATGCCGCTGTCAAAGGTGCCAAACCAGAGACTGCCGTCTGCGGCGCGCAGCGACGCGCGCCACGGTGTGGTGTCAGGTAACCCGGTATCCAGCTTGATCCAATCTTCGGGCCGCAGCTCTGCTGTTGCCGGCTGGCCGATCAACGGAGCTTTGTAAAGCCCGCGGCTGGCGGTGCCGACCCAGAGGTAACCGTGTTCATCCTCGGTCAGCGTGCGCACGAAATCTTCCGGCAAGAACGAGTTAGCCTGGGTCAGACGCTGCAATCCCTGACCGTCGTAGCGAATCAGCCCCGATCCCTCGGCGGCGATCCACAGCACTCCCGTCGCGTCGATCAGCGAGGTGACAACGTCCAGACCAGCAGGCAGGTCGGGCGAGGACAACGTGCGCCAGGAGCGGCTGTCGAGGCGATCGGCGCCGTTGACTGTGCCCACCCAGATCAAGCCATTGGGCCCCACCGCAATGGCGCCAATCGCATTGGCGCTCAGACCGTCGATCGTTGTGAGGGTGCGCCAGTAGCTGTTGCCCCAGAAGGGGCTGAGGCCGTCCCGGTTAAAGAGGCTGATGCCGCGCCCGTTGGTGCCGATCCAGAGATTGCCCTCATCGTCCTCGGCCAACGCCAGCACGTCGTTCGAGGCAATGCCTTCAACTGGCTCAACGTCAACAGGCTGCGCAAAATGCACCCACTCTTGCTGATTGTAAGCCCAAAGGCCGTCGCCTTGCGTGCCGACCCACAAAGTCTCCGGCCAATTGGCGGTGGCAGGGGTGACCAACAGCGCTCTGATCGGGCTGCGGCTGCTGAAAGATGTATCGACTTGGAGATGATTCCGGTCAGTGTCGTAGCGATATAGTTGGTCGCCGCCCAACCAAACGGTTCCCCTCAGGTCGATGGCGATTGCCTGGGCGCGCTCCGGCAGCGGTGTGGCGCTTTCCGGCGCCAAGGCATGCCAGCCATCCTGCGCCAGGTAGCCGATACCGCCCTCGCTGCTTACCCAAAGCGTCCCGTCCGGTCCGGCCTGGAGCGCCCATATCGGTCCGGCGGGTTCACTTTGAGCCACAAAGCCTCTTTGTCCAGTGGCCGGGTCGTAGGTGATCCGGATCAAACCCTCTGTGGCGCCCAGCCACACGGCGCCGTCGGGTGTTTGGGCCAAAGCGTAAACGTTGCCACCTGTCAAGCCGGCGTCGCCAGTCAGATCGTGCCATACGCCGTCAAAGTAACTGACGCCTCGGCGCGTGGCGAACCACACCCCGCCGTTCTTGTCCACCAAGATGCTCCGCACGTTGCTACCGTTGAGTTCCTCGGTGAAGGATGTCCAGGCCGGGTTGCGACCTTGCTGAGCGTGCGTTGTGGCTGGTCCCATCGCGCTCAGTGCAAGCGCAACACTGGTCCCCAAGGCAATGAGCAGTGCGACTAGGCGCCTCGGCGTAGGCCGATGAGATTCGCGCAGCCAGGTTGATCTGCTGTGGCTCCTTTGTGATTGGCGGCGATGAGTGCAGCAATGCATAGGTCAGAACCTCGTCTGGCCGCTTGTGCCAGTGCGGCAGATGGTTTGCGGTGTTGACGAAAACGTGCCGCAAGCCGATCATGGTTGGGCAAAATGAGTGTTGCAGAACCAAGAACAATGTGTTATGATTGAAATAATCCGCATCGATTGCTGGATATTGCTCCTTAAAGTCCTCTCGGAGGCATCCATGAAACCGCACCGTGTTCTCTACGTCGCTCTCTTCATCGCTGCCCTGCTCACAGGTACACGTGTGGGTGTGGAGGCCTCGAGCCTTCCGCAGGCCCCGACCTCGTATACCGTCAAGCAAGGGGACACGCTTTCGGCGATTGCCAGCCGTTTCGGCTCCACCGTCCAGGCTATCAAGGCCGCCAATGGACTGGTCAATACTACCATATATCCTGGTCAGCGGCTCACCATACCAGCTACCACGGGCAAAGGGAGCGCTAACAGCGGCGCACGCTCTCCGGAAGTCGGCGGTGTCGGCGGTGTCTCGCATCTAGTCCGCTCAGGTGACACCTTGAGTTCGATTGCTGCACAGTATGGTACCACAGTCGATGCGCTCAAGCGAGCCAATGGATTAAGCAGTGACATTATTCTCGTCGGTCAGACGTTAATCGTGCCTGCTTTCTCCGGTAGCCAAGCAGCGAAAAAGCAAGTGTATGTTCCGATCTCCGCCGGCACCACCGGTGCTGCATGTGCCAGCACTTACACCGTACGTCCTGGCGATACCTTGTCGGCAATCGCACAGCGTTGTGGGGTCACGGTCGAAGCTCTCAAGTCGATTAACTCCTTGGGTGAACGTTCGATCCTGCGGCCAGGGCAGAGTCTGAACCTACCACAGAATGAACCGCCAGTTCCTAGCGCCGCCTACGAAAGCCCGCCGACTCCACCAACGCCGACACCCACGCGGGTGCCCGTGCGGCCGCCCACTGTATACGGCAGCACGACGCCTTAAGAGGCGGCGGAGGACTTTCATCTTTTCTGATGAACATAATACATCTAACTTGACAGAAAGTCAAGTCTATGTCAAGTTGTGTTTACTCTTGTTTGTCGCGTAACTTAGTTGGCCTGACTGCGTCATGATGTACAAGTTCGGCGCCGAGCCGACGGCCTGTGGTGGCGTTGGGTGATCCGGTGGTGACAGCAGCAGATAGCTCGCCGGACTGCGTTCTCACCGACTCTGGGACCCCGGCTACAGCAGCGTTCACGTCATGACGCAGTCAGGAGAGTTTATGAGACAGCGCTTCGCTATTGCTTCGATCCTGCTTGCTATAGCTATGATGGCGTTCAGTTTTCTAGCGCCTTCGGCGGCGCTGGCGCAGCAAGTACCTGTGCGCCACGTAGTTCGAGCCGGAGAGACGCTCACGGCTATCGCTGCGCGCTATCAAACGACTGTTCACGCTCTCGCAGAGGCAAATGGCCTGACGGGCACCGTCATCTATCCTGGTCAGTTCTTGACTGTGCCGCTCGATCGCAGTGCTGGCCTTGGGCTTGACGACGGGTCGGCGTCTCGGGCGGGGCTTTGCGTGCCAGGCGCGGCGTATGTGCTGCGGCAGGGTGACACCCTAGTGTCGTTGGCCAGTCGGTGGGGCACTTCACCGGCGATGATCAAGCACGCGAATGGTCTGGTGGGCACTGTCTTGTGGGCCGGTCAGTCGATCAAGATGGTCTGCGCCAGCGACGAGGTTGCCGGGAATGTGGCCTCAGAAGTCGCGTCATCGGTTAATAGCCTAGGTTTCTGCGGCGGCGTCTATAGCGTTCGACCCGGCGATACACTGTCGAGTGTCGCTGTCAGATGTGGCGTCACGGTAGCCGAGTTGAAGAACGCCAACGGGCTTGTTAGCAATCAGTTGTTAGTGGGCCAGAGCCTGCGCATTCCAACGCGCGCGCGGTGATCGGGGGTGGTACAGTATCCCCCGTTTCCGCCACAACGAAACACAGTGGACAAGTCGAACGGTGGGAGGTATAATCTGCTTTGATGGCTCAAGACGGGGCCGGTCTCGAAGACCGGCCCCGTCACATGGGCGTTTCAGACTGGGCCGGTCTCAAATACCGGCCCAGTCTTAAGAGACCTGCAAAAGTGAACACGAAAACCACAACTCCCGCTCTGTTCATCGTTGCCTGGTTGTTGGTAGCTCCTCCGGCGGTTCACGCATCCGCGGTCTATCCTCAGGCCACCATCATCTACACGGTCCGCGCAGGCGACACGTTGTCCGCGATTGGCGCGCGCTATGGGGTAACGTACCAGGCCATTATGCGCGCCAACAATTTGACGGACACCTTGATCGTGCCCGGCCAGCGGCTGGCCATCCCGACCGGCAGCCAAGGAGTGAGCGCTTCTGCGGCCCCTGCCAGAGCGCCGTCGACGGGCGACCGCTACATCGTGCGACCGGGCGACTCGCTGTGGGCTATTGCCAGCCGCTACAACATTCCGGTGGACGCCCTCAAGCAAGCCAATGGCCTGGTCAGCACGGTGATTGTCGCCGGCCAGACTCTGCGCATCCCGCCTCCCGGCCTGTTCCCGCCACAGACACCATCCGCGCCGGTCGCCAACCGTCCGGCTGCGTGTCCTGCCAACTACACGGTTCGTCGCGGGGACACGCTTAGCGCCATCGCTGCGACTTGCCAAACCACAGTAGTTGCTTTGAAGTTTGCCAACGGTCTGGCGGGCGATAGCATCTGGGTCGGCCAGGTGTTGCTGATTCCAGGGGGTGGGTCGCCTGCCCCTACCGCCACGCCTAGCCCGACTCCCGTGCACAGCACCTGGCTGCCGAGCGTCCACGCCGACCGGCCACAAGGGGATCGATAGACACGAGGGGTGGATGCGCTCGCGCAAGCGCACCACGCTATTCGACAACCACCGACGCGACCAACGCTGCCGCCTGGGGCTCGCGCCATCCGGCTCCTACTCCGACGCGTGTGCTTTGCACCGGACTAATCGCTTCGAGCGTCGGCTGCCCAGCCGCCGGCCACACCAACCCTGCTTGGCTCCAACGAAAGCGACCGCGCAAATCGCTCAGCCCGAGCTGTGTGAGCGCGGCTGCAGCCTCGGCGCTTAGCTGGTCACCGGCCGTGTCCTTGACAGCTACGGCGAGGATGTCGTTTTGGCCCATCTGAGACACAAACTCGATCAAGGCGGCTGACGCATTCGGGTCGGCATGGGTGTCGAAGCCGGCTGTTGAGCGCAGCTGCCCGCTGCTGCCGTCGATGATGGCCAGGTTGTAGCCGCGGCTGCTAGGGGAAATGTCCCGCCCGTCCAGCCAGATGTGGCCAAAGTTGCCCGCCTCCAGTCCGGCGCTCTCTACCAGGAGGTTGATCGTCGGTAGCAGTCCAGCAGCTTTGACCTCTTCGCTGGGATAAGTCTTGTCGAACAGCAGATCGACGGTGTTGATCCCTGCGCGCAGCACGTCGGTCGGTAGGTCGAAGGTTAGCTCCGTCCAGGTTTGCGGCAGGGGTTGCGCGGCTGTACGGTGGCCGTTGACCAGCAGGGCGAGCGTTTGGTTAGGCCCGGCAGCCTGCGCGCGCACGGTGATGCGGTGTTGGCGCGGCGCAATGGGTGGCAGCAGCAGCCGTGTACGGGTACGGTGCGCCCACAACGCTGCGCTCTCGTTCGACGCCACCGGCGCAGCCGGCGGCGCAACGCCGCTCCATCCCTCGCCGCGGCTGAGGGGGTCAACGGCCGGTCGCAGGACAATCTGAGTGGGCAACGGCCTGGGTTGGACCCGGTAGAGGGCGTGTTCGCCGTCCTCGGCGATCAGTTCCACGGGGAGGTGTTGTTCAACAAAAGCCATGAGTTCCGAGGGCACATGCGCACGATGGACCACAACGTAGCGCACGTTGAGCGCTTGGAGCGTGTCGGCAGCCTCAGCAGCCGCGTCCTGCAGGAGGGGATCGCCGCCTAAAGCGGGATCGCCTGCGCGCAGCGCAGCCAACCCATTGCTCATGGCGGCCTGGATGTGCGGGTGGGCAGGATCAGCGTTTGCCAGAACGGTCAGAGCGCCGATCAGAGGTGCTTCCAGAAAGTAGCGAAACTTGTGTTCAGGGTTTCGGGAGGTGTTGCCGCCCAGGATCGGTCGTTCATGGCGGGTCTGCCACCACTGCTCCGCCATGATGATGACGTCCTGCTTGCCAAAGACGCTAAAGCCGTTGCGCCAGCCGACGGGCAGGTCGAGCACGGCAAAATCGCCGGGATCGGCTGCAATGATGTCGTAGATACGGGGGATACGCATGTCGCTGAGGGGCAGCGGCGCCGAGAGGTTCTCGAACAACAGCGCTGCTGCCAGCAGCAAGGCAACCCCAACAGGCGTAGCGCGCTTGGGCCGAAGGGGCTGCTGCACGGCGGTGAGCAACGCCTGTGTTCCGAGCGCCACCAGGGGCACGGCCGCCATGAGCAGCATGACGCTGTAGCGGCTAGGGTAGCGATTGCCCTTGAAGAAAGGCAAGCTCTGCACCAGTCGAAACGGCCCGGGAATGCCGGAATCGTGGCCGGCGACACGCACAGAGGGGCCGAGCGTGAGCAGAAAGAAGACCACAACTGCGATCACCCAGAACCAAACGTCCTGACGTCTGCGGCCTTTCCAGATTCCCACGAGCATGAGCGCCAAACCGAGGTAGCCCAGGGTTAGGTGTTGCCCCTTGTTGACCTGCCACTGGCTGCCGTCGGCTCGCAGTTGCGAGTCTTGGGACAGCGTACGGATGAGGTTGCCGAAGACCGGGTGCAGCTGGGTGGGAAGAGCATAGCCGGCCAGATCGGCCGAAAAGATGTCGGCGAAGCCGCCGCCCTCCACCAGAAAATCGCCCTCGGCGCGCATGTCCGGCAGCATGTTGGCCAGTAGCGGCATCAGGCCGATTAATACAACCAGCCCCAACACCCCCAAGTTGCGCAGCAGCCTCATCCACTCGGCTCGTCGCTGCTCCTCGTCTTCGCCGCTTTTCCTCTCCCCTCTTTCGTTTCTTGCCTTTCCTTCCTTTCTTTCCTTGATGACTGCTGCCGCCAACAGCACCACCCGATAAACAACGAAGATGACGACAAAGATCAGCAGAAATGTGGCGTAGGTTAGCTCCGCATAGGCCTGCAAGAGCAGGAACAGTCCGGCCAAGAGTGGTTCACGCAGTCTGGCGCCCGGACGGCCGCTGCGCAGCACATAGAGCACTGCAAAGGGGATCCACTGAGAGCTGGCGATGTTGAACTGGCCCAAGGCCGCATAGAACAGCTTGCTCGACGAGAAAGCATACAACAGGCCGGCGATAAAGGCCGAAACGTAGAGAATTGCCGCGGGCGAGAGAGCGGCGCCGGCCAGGGTTGTCCCAGGGCTAGTGGCGGTCGCCCGGGCCGCACGATTCCCCACTGCATGTGCGCCCGCCAGGACAGCCAGCGCCAACAAGTAGGCGCCGAAACCGCTGAGCACAAAAGACGACAGCAGCATCAGGTTAGAGGCAAGAACCAGATTGAAAGCGATTTGCAAAGGCAGCGCGACCAGGCCATTCAACACGGTCAGCGTGTAGAACGCCAGGTTGATCCCGATGGGGTGGAACATCCACGAGCTGAAGAAGGGGTTGATCTGTCGATCGACCAGGCCGTACTTGATCCACCACAAGTTCCAGGCCAGGGCAGGATCGTCGATCCCATCACCTGGAACGTGTGTGCTCAGATGTCCTACCAGGGGATAGGTGAGGAGAAGAGCGAGGAGGGTGTAGGCTAACAGGGCCAGGAAATGGCAACGACTTGGCGCACGTCGACATGACATGCTGGACTTATACCATTGGCACCCCGATTTGG
>DAOUBX010000092.1:0-3739 GCA_034432445.1 Anaerolineales bacterium | reverse complement strand
AGCGACTGGTGGGCCGCAGGCGAGGTGCAGGTGAGCGGCCACAGCCGCTGGGAACACGCTCCGCCAGGCCCTGAGGGGCCTTCGTACTGTCAGCCAGGGATTTTCAATCCTGGGTTAGGGGCACGCCTGAGCAGTTACGCGCTATCTACAAGAAACCGGGAGTTTGCGCTGATTTGGTTGGGCCCAAGCGTAAGCGCAAACCCCCGGTTTCTTCAGGCGGTCAGTTTGCCGGTTATGCTAAACCCTCGGATGGCTCGGAAAATTCAGCAGTTTGGCCTTTGGACGTACCTCCCCGGACGCTTACTTAGCATAGTCGACCGAGCGGGTCTCGCGGATCACCGTCACTTTGATCTGTCCAGGATACTCGAGGTTGTCCTCGACTTTCTTGGCGATCTCGCGCGACAGTGTGATGGCTCCTAGGTCATCGACGACCGAAGGCTTCACTATGATGCGCACCTCGCGACCCGCCTGGATGGCGAAGGACTGTTCCACACCCTCGAACGAGTTTGCCAGATCTTCCAGCGCTGTCACGCGGCGCAGATAAGTTTCCAGCGCCTCGCGCCGGGCGCCAGGCCGGGCGCCGGAGACCGCATCGGCAGCTTCGACCAGGATCGCTTCCAACGACTCTGGCTCCACCTCGTGGTGGTGGGCTGCGATGCAGTTCACGACCTTGGGCGGCACGCCGTAGCGCCGCGCGATGTCGGCGCCTACCAGCGCATGAGGCCCTTCGACTTCGTGAGTGACCGCCTTGCCCAGGTCATGGAGCAGCCCGCCCATCTTGGCCGTGCGTACGTCAGCGCCCAGCTCCGCAGCTAAGATCCCTGCCAGATGTGCAGTCTCGATCGCGTGGTAGTACTGATTCTGGCCGTAGCTGGTGCGATACTTCAACCGGCCTACCAGCTTGAGGATTTCGGGATGCAGCCCCTGCAAGCCGGTCTCATAAGCCGCTTGTTCGCCCGCCTCCCACACCATTTGATCGACCTCAGCCTGCGCCTTCTGCACCTCTTTCTCGATGCGCGCCGGATGGATGCGGCCATCGGTGACCAGCTTGCCAATCGCCAAGCGCGCCACTTCGCGTCGGATGGGGTCGAAGCTGGAGATGATCACCGCCTCCGGTGTGTCATCGACGATCAAGTCCACCCCGGTAGCCTGCTCGATGGCGCGAATGTTGCGGCCCTGGCGGCCGATGATGCGTCCTTTCATGTCATCGCTCGGCAGCGGCACCGACGAGACCGTTGTCTCAGCCACCTGCTCTGAAGCCAGCCGTTGAATGGCCATGGTGACGATCTTGCGCGCTCGGCGGTCGGCTTCATCGCGCGCTTCCGCCTCAACCTCCCGAATCACACGGGCCATGTCTTGGCGCGCTTCTTCGCGGATCGCATCCACCAGCAGTTGTTTGGCCTCCTCCTTAGACAGCCCAGACAAGCGTTGTAACTCCTCCAGGTGTTTGCTCTCGAGTTGGTCGAGCTCGCTGGCGCGCTTGTCAAGCTTGCTCTGGCGCTTTTGCAGAGCCTTGTCGCGATTCTCCAGGTCCTCCAGTTTGCGGTCTAACATTTCTTGGCGCTTCTGCAAGCGCTCTTCTTGGCGTTGTAGATCGCGGCGCCGCCGACGTGTCTCCTGCTCGAGCTCTTCGCGCAGAAGAACGTACTCCTGCTTGGCTGCCAGCTCGATCTCTTGTTTGTGCATCTCGGCTGCAGCGGTGGCCTCGTTCAAGATCTCGGCGGCCCGCGTTTTGGCCGACTCGACCGTCTTTTCGCTGAGATACTGGTAGATGAAGTATCCCGCAACGGCGCCGCCCACCGCTCCTAGGATTACGCCAAGTACCAGCATCATAAGTGGTTGTATGCCCATTAGTGCTCCTGTGAGACGTGCTGGCCTGCACATGGCCGCATGTCTCGCTCTTTAGAATATTGCGTAGTAGCTGTCTGTTTGGAAACTCCCACGCTGGGACACTTCGGCGGACCTCAGCGTGATACGCCAGGAGTCTCCTGCAACGGCGCGTCATGCCACGGCAGCATGGGTCGCTCGCAAGTGGCCGACGCCTGAAAGGTAGCGACCCTACTCACTGCGTAGCCACAGGTGAGGTGACCGGTCGGCGCTACTCATCACCGACAGCATCTTCGCCTTGCTGTTCGCGCCAGAGCTGTTCCACCACAGGCCAAACGACCTCGTGGCTGAAACCTCGACGCAGAAGATAGCTGCCTAACTTCTGGCGAAAGCTGTGCGAGTCCAGCCTTGCCAGACGGCGTGCTTGCGTCTCGCCGGCGCGATAGGCGCTGCTTTGGCTGTCTACATCGCACAGAACTTCATCGATGATGTCGTTGGCAACACCTTTTAACCGCAGCTCATGGCGCAGAGCCATCTCGCTGCGCGGGCGGAAGCGCTCACGATCGGCGACCCAAAAGCGTGCAAAGGCCGCGTCATCGAGATAGTCAGCGGCCACTAAGCGCTGGATCGCTCCGGCGCAAGCGGCCTCAGAAAACTCACGTTTCTTCAAGTACCGTCTGACCTCGGCTACACTGCGCGGACGATGACCTAGGAAGCGCAGCGCTTGGTCATAGGCTCTCTGCTCTTCGTCTTGTCCCAACAAGCGCTCGATATCGGCGTCGGACAAGAACTGCCCGCGGCGCAGGCTCGCCGCCACCAAGGCAGGCACCGCAAAGGCGTAATGGTCGTCCAAGTAGACGTTGACGCGTTCCGCCGTGCGCTTTTGAAAACGCAAGGCCGTGATAGTTCCAGCCATTAACGGCTACTCACTGTCAAGCGGCGCCACGATCCTGCGCCAAACAAAAAGAGCCATGGCCTGATGGCCACAGCTCGCTCTACTCCATGGCTAACTGGTAGCTGTTCCCTAACTGCGCTCTCCGAAACGCGCAGGCAGAGACTAGCTGCCCTCGATCAGCGGTTGTTCAGTGGTTTGGACGGTACACACCAACGGCAGGACTGTTCAACGTCTTCGACAACTATTCAATAGCTGTCTCATGGCCTGTCCGAACAGGTTGATTTTGACATACCACGGAAATCAACGGGACCAGTTGCTTGGGCAGGCGCTGGAACGGTGTCACAGCTCGTTTGAAGAGGAGGTATCGTCAGATACCTGTGTAAACTGAAGAACTCCTCAAACTTAGGTCGACAGAGCGCCGGCCACAGTCAGCAGCGCACGGCGCTGCATGCGCTTGTATGGATCAACGTACCAGGTTCCTGACGTTGATGTCCGACTGTCGCCGAGTAAGTCGCAAGGTGCGGTGCGTATCGCCGCTAAAGTCTTGAACCGCCTTATCACAACCTGGCAAGGCCAGGAGATGATAGTTTTGCCTGGAGTTGGGCACTGTGGCCTGTTGGACTGGTCGGGCTAGGCTGCGCCCGACGCTGCCGGTTCACCAAGTCAGAGTCGTCGTTTGATACGACGCTCTGGCCAGGCTTGGTTGGCGCTGTCTGCTTCACGCGCGGTGCAGCGACAGCGCTATGATCAGTCGGAGAAAGCCATGAGCGACGTTCCCCGACGTTGTTGGCGACACAAAAAAGTGCCGTGTTTCTAGCGGTTCGAGCTGTGTCGCCGTTGGGCCCGAAGCGCTCCGGCAGACTAACAGCCTGCCGGATCTAGTTGTCAATGATGTCACGGAAGGTGACATTTGGCTGGAGGGCAACTATTCAGCCCTAGGTGCCGGGCACTTAAGGCTGCGCTGGCCAGGGCGTCTGCAGAGCCGGCTCAAGCTGGAAACCGGTCGCGAGTGCCCGG
>DAOUBX010000091.1:0-9398 GCA_034432445.1 Anaerolineales bacterium | reverse complement strand
TTCCCACTTTTCCACAGCCCAGGTTCACATCCTTACCCGTCTACCGAGAGACCAGCATCTGACATTTTACAGAAAGAAATTTGCACTATCGAGGAGGCCCCAGGGACCTGGCTTTCAGCCATTCGACGAAGCTGGGCAGTCACGACTGGGGCGTCTATGAATTGAAAACCGATAACCTCGACATCTGGTCATACACAACTTGGGCGGAGGGTTGGAAGGATATACCTTTTATCTTCGATCTGCGCTTTCCATTGCATGCGGCTGACGATGTTCGCCGGGCCTGCCAGGCTGACGCGTAGGCCGTACTGGCAACGTTCCGGCCGGCTGAAACGCCCACCCCCACCCCCCTGCCCGTGGTCGATACGTCGGGATACGGTTCGAGCCAAAGGACTGACAGTGCTGCGCTTGTTCGTAATTGTGGTTTCTCGTCGACTCTTACCTAAAAACGCGTACAGCACTGTCAGTCCTGACGCTCGAGCCAAAGGACTGACAGTGCTGCGTTCACCTCAAAACCGTTACAGCTCTGTCTGTGTTACCCGTCTGTCACGCACCCCTCCGACGCCGTCGCCACGGTCTTGGCGTACTTGTAGAGCACACCCTGCGTGAAGCGGGGCGCGGGCGCCGTCCAGCCCGCCCGCCGCCGCGCCAGCTCTTCGTCGGACAGGTCCACGTTCAGCGTGTTGGCCTCGGCGTCGATGGTGATCTGGTCGCCGTCCTGCACCAGGGCCAGCGCGCCGCCGCTCTGCGCCTCGGGGGTGATGTGGCCGACCACGAAGCCGTGCGTGCCGCCGGAGAAGCGGCCGTCGGTGATCAGGGCCACGCTCTTGCCCAGCCCCGCACCCATGATAGCCGAGGTGACGGTCAGCATCTCGCGCATGCCCGGCCCGCCGCGCGGCCCCTCGTAGCGGATCACCACCACGTCGCCCGGCTGCACCTGCCCCTGCTCGATGCCGGCCAGGCACAGCTCCTCGGAGTCGTAGACGCGCGCCGGGCCGCTGAAGCGGGTGCCCTCCTTGCCGGTGATCTTGGCCACGGCGCCCTCGCTGGCCAGGTTGCCGTAGAGAATCTGCAGGTGGCCGGTGCGCTTGATGGGGTTGGCGAAGGGCCGCACGATGCGCTGGCCTTCCTTCAAATCGGGCAGGTCGGCCAGGTTCTCGGCCAGCGTCTTGCCGGTGACGGTCAGACAGTCGCCGTGCAGCAGCCCCTCGCGCAGCAACAATCGCTGCACCGCCGGCACGCCGCCCACGTCGTACAGGTCCTCCATCACCCACGGGCCGCTGGGCTTCAGATCGGCCAGGTAGGGCGTGCGGTCGGAGATGCGTTGGAAGTCGTCCAGGGTCAGCGGTACGCCCACGGCCTTGGCCATGGCCAGCAGGTGCAATACCACGTTGGTGGAGCCGCCCAAGGCAATCGCCACCGTAATGGCGTTCTCGAAAGCCGGCCGGGTCATGACATCGCTCGGCTTGATGTCTCGCTCCAGCAAGTACAGGATGACCTGGCCGGCCTGGCGGCACTCGGCCAGCTTCTCAGGGCTGCTGGCCGGGTAGGAGGAGCTGTAGGGCAGGGTCATGCCTAGCGCTTCGATGGCCGAGGCCATGGTGTTGGCGGTGTACATGCCGCCGCACGCGCCCTCGCCGGGGCAGGCGTTGCGCAAAACCGCCCGCAGCTCGGCCTCGTCGATTGCGCCGGC
Source organism: Anaerolineales bacterium (assembly GCA_034432445.1). Classification (GTDB taxonomy): domain Bacteria; phylum Chloroflexota; class Anaerolineae; order JAAEKA01; family JAAEKA01; genus JANWYQ01. The sequence continues at coordinate 7,708 of DAOUBX010000091.1, read as the reverse complement.
GATCCACTGGCCGTAGGCCTCGAAGGCCGAGACGATGTCCAGCTTGCGGTCGCCTAGGTGGCCGGGGCGGATGGTGCCGCCGTAGATCATCAGGCTGGGGCGGTTGACGCGGGCCATGGCCATGACGCAGCCGGGCATGTTCTTGTCGCAGCCGGGCAGGGAGATGTTGGCGTCGTACCACTGGGCGCGCATGACGATCTCGATGGAGTCGGCGATGACGTCGCGCGAGACCAGGGAGAACTTCATGCCCTCGGTGCCCATGCTGATGCCGTCGCTGACGCCGATGGTGTGGAAGATCAGGCCCACCATGCCGGCTGCCTGGACGCCCGCCTTGACCTCTTTCGCCAGGTCGTTGAGGTGCATGTTGCAGGTGTTGCCCTCCCAGCCCATGCTGGCGATGCCGACCTGCGGCTTGTTCATGTCCTCGTCGGTAAGGCCGATGCCGTAGAGCATGGCCTGCGAGCCGGCCTGCGAGCGCACCTGGGTCAGGTGGCGGCTGTATTTGTTGAGGATAGTGGTGGGGGAGCCGTTAACAGTTGCCATGAGAACTCCTTGGGATGAAGGCCCGGTGAATGGAATTCACCGTCTGATAACACGAAGCCGCCTCAGCGGCTGGCGGAAGGTTCCCAGCCAGCCCGGTGAATGGAATTCACCGTCTGACAGCACGAAGCCGCCTCAGCGGCTGGGGAAATGTTCCCAGCGCCTGCCCTGCGGAGCCGGGTAGGTAAGGGCCCTTTGTACGGTCAGCCAGGGATTTCATGAAGGTTAAGATAATATTCCGGCAATGGAGCGGAGCTTGCCTTCATGCTATCCCGCCGGGGAACGAAGTTCCCCGGCTACATAACAGCGCCCGTTGAAACGGGCTAGCGCGTGCCAGAAACGTTTCCAGCCCCGTTGACGGGGCGCTGTTGGCTAGCCGGTGGGATTTATCCCCCGGCGAGCTCGCATGAGGGACAACGCGCCGCAAGCATCTATTACCGGATCACTTTCGCAACCTTCATCCAATCCCTGGGTTGCCAGCCCGGTGAATGGAATTCACCGCCTGACAGCACGAAGCCGCCTCAGCGGCTGGGGAAATGTTCCCAGCGCCTGCCCTGCGGAGCCGGGTAGGTAAGGGCCCTTTGTACTGCCAGCCAGGGATTTCCAATCCCTGGGTTGGGACGAATGGTGATGCCTATTTTAACCCTTGCCCAGCCGCTTGGCAAGGCAGGCGTCACCAACTACCCATCTTCACCACCCGCGGCGCGTCGATGGCGAAGACCACGCGCGGAGCTTGCATCAGCGTGTCGACCATGGCCTCTAGCCGCTCCGGGGGCACGTAGCGGGCGGCGATGCGGCGGGTGATGGGCCGCGCTGCCTCGCCTTCGGCGATCAAGCGCGCCTCACCGCGGGCCGAGATGCCGCGGTAGGGCCGCCGGTCGCTGTCGATGGCGAAGCCGACCTGCGGCCGGGCCAGCATGTTGCGCGCCTTGACCCGGTCGCTGGCGGTGGTGATCCAGAAGCGACCCTCGTCGTACAAGTACCAGATGGGCGTCACCTGGGGGTAGCCGTCGCTGCCCAACGTGCCCAGGCGCATCAGCAGGCCCGGCTCGTTCAAAAAGGCCACGGTGGTGTCGTCCAAGGGTGTGGAGCGGCGGTCGTCGTGCATGATAGTTTCCTCGAGGATGGCTCGCTCAGCAGGCGGGGCCGCATCGGCGCGCTCGATGGCCAGCCAGTGCTCCAAATCGGCGGGCAGGTCCACGTCCAGCCCCAGCCGCGGCGAGCGGTCGATGTGCCAGGCCAGACCGCGCTCGCGCGCTTGCTGGCAATGGCGCTGGAAGCTGCCGGGGCCGAACTGATAGCGCAACGCGCCCGGCGGCCGCACCAGCAGCGCGTTGGTGCCCTGCTCCTGGCTGTCCGGCGCGATGACCATGGCGGCTTCGGCGTAGAGCTGCTGGCTGGCCCGCCACAGCCGCGCCACGTCGGCCAGCGTCAGCAGCGGCAGGTCGGCCGGTAGGATGAGCACGGCGGAGGCGCCGCGGGCGCGGGCGTAGGCGGTGGCTTGTTCTAGGGCCGCGTTGAGCGCAGGTTCGGGGAGTGGCGCGCGGTGATCGGTGATCGGTGAACGATGACCGGTAGACGGTGAGGAGGCTTCGGGCAGCGGGACGAGGTCATAGGAGGCGGCCTGGGCGAGGACGGCGGGGTCGGGGCTGACGACGACGGCGGTTGCGCCGAGCTGCTGCTGCGCCTGCTGGGCCACGGCCAGCACGCTGCGCAAGATGCGCAGCGCCAAGGCCTGACGCTCTTGCACCGCCAGCACCGGAGCGAGGCGACTTTTCGCGTCGGAGAGGTTTTTGACGGGGATGAGGATGTGGAGAGTCACGTCGCCAGGTGTCGCAGAGCGAGAGTGGGAGTCAGTCCATCACGCGGTCCAGCCCGCGGATCAATCCAACGTGGCTGCGCACCTTGCGGATGGCCAGCAGCGTGCCCTGGATGTAGGGCGTTGCGCTGGGGCCGGCCTCGTGGCGGATGGTCAGCCGCTCGTCGCTGGCGCCGAAAATCGCCTCCACGCTGAGCACAAAGCCGGGCAAGCGCAGCGAGTGCACCTGGCTGCCGCTGAGCGTTGCGCCGCGGCTTTCCCTCGGACCGATGGTCTGATCGAGCGGAACGGTGAGTTGCGCTTGGCCGATCTCAGCCAGCCGGTACGCCAGCTCGCGGGCCGTGCCGCTGGGCGCGTCGATCTTGGCGTCCGAGGCATAGTCGATGATCTCCCAATGCGCCAGGTAGCGGGCGGCCTCGCAGGCAAAGCGTTCCAGCAGCACAGCGGTGATGGAGAAGTTGCCGGCCGCGATCACGCCGACCCGCTGCGCCCGCGCCGCCTGATCGATCTCGGCAAAGTCTTCTTCCGTCAGGCCGGACGAGCCGATGACCACGTGCACGCCCCGCCGGATGGCCGCCAGCACGTTGTCCTTGACCGCGGCCGCGCCGGCGTAGTCGACCAGCACGTCTGTGGGCGTCTCCAGCGCCTCTGCGACCGAGCCACTGATGCTCAGGTCGAGGCGCGGGGCATCCACAATCTCGCTCAGGTCGTGCCCCGCCGCCGTGCGGGCCACTGCACCGACAAGCTGCATGTCCTCGGTGGCAGCGATGGCAGCGCACAACGGCCGGCCAACCCAACCGGTCGCGCCCGCAACACAGACACGAATCGCCATAGTCTATTGTCTCCGATCTCCCAAGTCTCACCTCCGCACTGTTGCTGCCAGCGCCAGCACCTCGCGCGCCAGCCGTTCCTTGCTGGCCGCATCGCGCATGATGGTATCCGTCACCAGCGGCGTGATGCCCAGAGCTGCCACCGCATCCGCCAGGTGCGCGTCCACAGCGTCCAGCACGAAGCCGTCCAGGCGGATGCGGCCGGCGATGTGCTGCGCCACGGCCAGGGCCGACGGCTCCACGCCCAGCTCGGGCATGATCTTGGCGGCCGGCCCCTTGATGGCCTGCCCGCCGACGATGGGCGAGACGGCCACCACCGGGCCGGGAAAAGCGCGCAGCCGTTCGGCCAGGCCGGGCAACAGCAAGATCGGGTCCAGGCTCAGGTAGGGGTTGCTGGGGCAGAGCACCACGGCATCGGCGCGATCGAGCGCGGCCAGCACCTGCGGCGAGGGCTGCGCGGCCTGCATGCCGGCGAACTCCAGCCCCAACAGCCGCGGCTCGCAGCGGCGCTGCACGAAGTAGCGCTGAAAGGGCAGCACGCCCTCGTCGGTGTGCACCAGCGTGCGCACCGGCTGGTCGGACATGGGTAGCAGGTCGGCGGTGATCCCTAGCGCCGTTTTCAGCTTAAACGTGACCCGGGTCAAACTAAAGCCACCTTGCAACCACGCGCTGCGCAACAGATGCGTCGCCAGGTCGCCGTCGCCTAGGCGAAACCAGGTCTCGCCGCCGTAGCGCGCCATCATCGCCAGGGCGCGGTGGGTCTCGTCGGCCAGCCCCCAGCCGAGCTCTGGGTTGTTGAGCTCGGCCAGGTTGTACATCACCGTGTCCAGGTCGGGACAGATGGTCAGGCCCCAGTGTTCGAAGTCGTCGCCGGTGTTGACCACCACGGCCAGCCGCTCGCCCAGGGCGCGATACAGGCCATAAGCCAGCTTGGCCCCCCCCACGCCGCCGGCCAGAGCAACAACCCGGTGTCCGTCCTTGTACATGCGCTTGAATGCCTCCGGCGGCCGACCGCTACAGCTCGACCCGGCAGCCCAGCCCCGGCACGTCCGTGGCTACCAGCCACCCTTCCTCGAAGCGAAAACCGGGCGTGGTCGGGTCGTCGATCAGGTCGAAATGGCCGTCCAGGTCGCCGTAGCGCACGTTGGGGCTGCTGAGAGCAAAGCCCAAGCCGGCGGCGATCAACAACGCCGGCTCGTTGAGGCAGCCGACCATCGTCGTCATGCGCGCCGCGCGGGCAATGGCGTCGATCTGACGCGCATTGAGCAAACCACCGCAGGTCGCCAGCTTGACGCTCATGCCATGCGCCGCGCGCGTGGTGGCGATAGCCAACGCCGAAGCGGGACCCAATACACTCTGACTGGCCAGAATGGGCACCGGACTCAGCTCCGTCACCTGGCGCAGCGCATCCAGGTTGTTAGCGGCGGTGGGCTGCTCCAGGAACTCGATCTGACCTGCCAAGGCGCGCGCCACCTCCAGCGCCTGGCGCACGCTGTAGCCTTGATCGGCGTCCAAGCGCAGGATGATGTGCGGCAACGCGGTGCTCACCGCCCGAACCCGTCGCACGTCCTCCTCGGGGTCTAGCCCGCCCTTGATCTTGAGGATGCGGAAGCCCTGGCGGGCGCGCAGCTGCGCCAACTCTACCGTCTCGTTTACCGAGGCAATGCCGACGCTGATCGAAGTCTGAATGCGATAGCGGTACCCGCCTAGCAAGCGATGCAACGGCAGACCGGCCGCCAGGCCCAGCAGATCGTGAAAAGCGATGTCGAAAGCGCATTGGGCGGACGGCGTGTCAGCAGTCAGCGCGGCCAGCTCGGCCAGGGCAAACTCGGTGTTCAGGGGATTGAGGTCGACGGCCCGCGCCGCGCATTGGCGGCACACACGCAACACCTGTTCCGGCGTCTCACCGGTCAAAGCAGTGTCGAAGGCGGCGCAGCCCCAGGCGCTGCGGCCGTCGCTGGTGTCGATGCGGACAAAAACCACTGTCGCCCGGTTGACCTCCGGCTCGTATGCCACGCGATATGGCATGCTCAGCTTAAGCTCAACCGGCACAACTTCAACATGGGTGATCTGCATGGGTGCACCTCATCCACAAACGAAACGTGTTGCTGACGAAAACCACGGGGGATGTCCGGCACCTACGGACAACGGCTGTCCCAGGCGCCGGCTGTCTTCTGCACGTCTACAATGTCGATATCGCCGTCGCGGTCGAGGTCGAAGCGTGCCTCGTAGCCGCTGCCGGGGACGTCGGACCGAGCGTTCCAGCGGCCGGCGACGGCCTGTATGTCCAGCACATCCACCACCTGATCCTGGTTGACATCACCGGTCAGCGCGCAGCCGCGCAGGCGCACCACTAACTCCGGCCGCACAGCCACGTCCGCGTTTTCGGAAGAAGCAAAACTGAGCAGCGTGCTGGCGTAGTTGTTGTCGTAGGTGGTGTAGCCGCGCAGCGCGATGCCGCGATTGCTGCTAGGGTCTGCCAGCCATTGGCGCAGCTGTTCCCCGACTTCGAAGCTGATGGCGCGACGCGTGACCCGGACGAACTCGTTTTCCAAGCTCTTGCCGCTGGTTGCCGAACCGCCCGGCCACGCCGCGCCGGTCGCGGCCTGGTTCCACGTGGCTGAGCTTTCCGCCCACGCCGCGGACGGCAACAGCTTGCTGACCTTCAGCTCGCCGCCGTTCTGCAAGGCCACGCCGTACAGCCGAATTTGCGCCGCCACGATGTCCGCAGGGTCCACGCCACCCAGACTGCTCACGTCGAAGCGGATGAGTACCGCTTTGCGGTCGCCCTCACGGTTGTGCGCCAGGTCCAACGTGGTCGCGTTGCCGTAGTTCTGGTTCGGCGCGTCCAGGAGCAAGGTCGTGTCCTCGGCGCCGGCGTAACCATCTACGCCCTGGCGCAGGGTGCGGACGGTGTAGAGGGGTTGCGCGATCGGCGCAGGGTTCACGCTCCCTGCGCTTAGCCGCGCCAGCACGTTGTGGGTGATCTGGACAACTTTCGGGTCGTTTAGAAACAAGCCCTTCCACCAATCCCACGTGCCGGTGTGGAACACCGTTGCGCCCTGCGCGTTGGTGTAGTAGCCCATCAACGCAGGTGCGGAGGCGGAATCGTTGGCTACGCCCAGGATCGTGAAGTTGGCCGGCGTGCCGGTCTCAGCGGTGCGCGTAGGATAGGGCAGGCCGCCAGACCAGGTGTAGTAGGTGGCGTCCACCTCCTGCGCCAGGATGTCGTCGTTGGCGCTGGCATAGACGCCGATCACGTCGCCGTTGCGCAGACCCGTACCTTGAAAAGCCCAGTCGCCGGTGCGGTAGACCTGATAGCCGCCTACGCCGAAGCCGCCGTAGTGGTAGCTCAGGCCGGCAATCCTCGTCTCCGGGTTGTTGACAGGCGGCTTAGCCCACCACGTTGTCACCAGGCTGTCCTCGACGCCGAACAACGGATCGTGTTGCTGGCAATACTCGTACAGCTTGTACGAAAGCATCACATCGCCGTTGTCTTCCTCGCGCGTTTGATAGTAGATCGAGTCGCTGGACCAAAACAACGCGTTGCCGCCGGCGTCGATGAACGCCTGCAGGGTGTTGCGCATGGGCGTGCTCCAGTACTCGTCGTGGCCCACAGAGATGAACAGCCGATAATTGTTGATGTTCAAGATCGAGGTGTCGATCAAGTCGCTGTTGGCGATGACGTCCACCTGGTAGCCGTTCTGTTCCAACCAACGTAAGTAGTAGCCCTCGATGTCGGTCACCGTCTCGCTGGTCGCGCCGCTGATCCACTTGATGTAGCGCTTCATCGGTCGGTGGAAGCTGGTGTGGAAGGTACGCGGGTCGGTGTAGTAGCTGCGGCCAAAGCGGTCGTTGTAGGCCAGCCAGGTGTTGGTGGAAAGCTGGACGAGGATCTTGCTGCTGGGCGCAGCGGGTTTGATGATGAAGGGAATGACCTCGTTGAGGTGCGTCAGGGGAGGCGGCGCGGTGACGCTGGCCTTCTCCAGGCGCGCTAGGTAATAGCCGCTGCGCCAGCCGGCTGTCACTGCACCCGGAATCGTCGCCGAGGTCTCCCAGGCATAGCCAAACTCGGCCTGGCTCAAGTCGGCGTTGACCACGGCCGGCCGATCGCTCACCAGGGAGTACACCAACTCGCGCGTGCCGCCCTCGCGGTAGATGAACAGCTTGTAGTTGTTGTTGGCAGTGGGAGACGACACGTGCAAGGCAATATCTTCGCCGGGGAAGTAGCTGATGCGGTCGGTGTAACCGACGAATTCCGGCAAAGCGTTGGGGGCGGCGCTCTCATCAAGTTCGACAGGGGACTGGCCGGTTGCCACGGGCAGGCCAAATGCCGCAGTAGCGATCAGCAGTGTCACTGCCAGCAACGTTCGCCGGGCCATGTCAAATCTCCTCTGGGGCGGGCTTGCGAGCTCTGCAAGCACGCAGGTAACTGCTCAGGTGCCGGGCATTTGTAGGCGATTTGCGACCTAGGTTGGCTGCGCAGACACGTTTGCAAACCAGATGCCCATGCGCTGGG
>DAOUBX010000090.1:0-14332 GCA_034432445.1 Anaerolineales bacterium | reverse complement strand
CTTGAAGAGCAAGCATTCAGCGACTTCAACGATGGACGCTTCGAGGCGGTTGCGCGTCTGCTTCACAGCTCGCAACACACGTCGGCGGAAGCGATCAAGCAAGAGTTACAACAGCTCGGGAAGCCGAAAACCCTGCTCAGCATGTCTCTGTCCGGCCGAGATAAGCCAAGCTTTTTCGAGACCGATGGTAGACAGGGTATGGAGATAATCCAAAAATTGCTCGATGCGTTGGCTGATGAGCTTCGGAATCGAAAATTGGAACAAACCCAGCAGGCCTGGCGCATCGGCCTGCAACTGTTGGCTGCCCGCATCGCCGGCCCCGCCCGCCAGAAAGCTCAGGAACGGAGGTAACCATGACCTTTCGAGCGATTACCGCCCAACTCACGCTGCGCACGGCGCTCCACGTGGGCACGGGCGAAGACACAGAAACCGCCGATGACCTGTTGCGTCGTGATGTGCGTGGCCGCCTGCTCATCCCTGGCACAGCCATCGCCGGCGCGCTGCGCAGCATCGCCACCCGGCTGGCGCCGAGGTTCGACGGTGAAAGACACTGTCAGGCGCTGAAAGGCGAGCAGGCGAATAAAGACTGTCAGGCGCTGAAAGGCGAGCAGGCTACTGAAGCGTGTCAATGCCTCGTCTGTCAACTCTTCGGCGATGTGAACCCGCGCGAGGATACTGACGAGGCCACCGCCGCGCGCGTGTTGGTGTATGACGCCGTGCTCGACACATCGCCGGCGGTGCAGATCCGCGATGGCGTCGGCATTGATCGCGTCACCGGCGCGGCAGCGCGGCGAGAGCGCATCAAGTTCGACTATGAGGTGCTGCCGGCCGGAACCGCTTTCAAGCTGCGCCTGGAGATCGATAGCCGCCTGAAACACCCGGAGAAGACCCTTCCGCTGCTTGCGGCGGCGCTGGCTGAATGGGAGCAGGGTCGCGGCGCCGTCGGTGGTCGCGTCGGTCGAGGGCTGGGTGCGTTTAAGCTGACCGATGTGCAGTGGATCGAGCGCGACCTCAGACAGCCCGATGTGCTCGTCGAATTCCTGCGCAACGGGCCGCCCTGGAATGCGACCGACGGCGACCGCAATTGGCTTGCCGATCACGTCAGAGCGGCGCGTACCGTGATCGGGCCGTACAGCGACGAGTTCCCAGCGGCTCGCTCCTGGGTACTGGCTGAGTTCACCCTGGCGACAACCGGTCCTTTCCTTACTCACGACCTGACCCAGGCCGGGCGCAGCGGCTTCGACCATGCGCCGGTGTTGGCCGCCTATGAGAAGGGCGCCAAACCCGTGCTGCCCGGCTCGAGCCTGCGCGGGGTGTTGCGCAGCCAGGCGGAACGCATCGCCCGCACCCTGGCTACTTTTGCTGCATGGGACGGCGCACAAGATGCGGAAAGTCGGAAGACGATGTTCCTGACCAGATGCCCGGCCTGTAACCCCTTAACGACAAAGAGCGATGATCCTGTGGCGAGTTGCAACAGCTTAATCAAAGCCGAGTTATCGAGTGATGAGCGTAGAAAACTGGAGCAACAAGGCGCTGAGGAGAAGCTCTGTCTGGCTTGCCAGCTTTTCGGCAGCACCTGGAACGGCAGCCGGCTGCGGGTCGAGGATGCGCCCTTTGTCGGCGAGAAGGTCGAAATCAAAGTGCTCGACTTCCTGGCCATCGACCGCTTCACCGGCGGCGGCCGCGACACGGCCAAGTTCGACGCCCTGGTGCTGTGGAAGCCGAAGTTCCGGGTGCGGCTGTTTCTGGAAAATCCAGAGCCGTGGGAGCTGGGCTGGCTGGCGCTGGCGCTGCGCGATCTGCGTGACGGGCTGATCACCGTCGGCTTCGGCGCCGCCAAAGGCTTCGGTCAGTGCCAGATTGAGGACGAGAAGCTGACCTTCGGTTTTCTCACCGATGAGGACTTCCCTCTATCTGCGGGTGACGCTCAAGATCCAACGGTGCAACAGGCCATTGCCGCAGGACAGCGGCTATTGCAGGGTCAGCGGAGCGTAAGCGGAGTATTCCAGACACTAGCGTACGACCAGGCGACGGCCAAGGACTGGATGACTTTAGCCGAAGGTTGGGTCAGGGAGTTCAACGAACAGGTAGTGAACTATCAACACGCCTTCGGTCTAAAGAAGGACAGCTACTTTGACCAGGTTGACGGCTATTGGCTGTCTGAGCTCTATCCGGCGAGGGTCTCATGAGCAACAAAAGCATTGATTTCGCACAACTTTACGAGCAGATGCAGCGGGCGAGGCTCAATAATGCAGAGCGTCCCACCATTGTAGGCGGCGAGTTCACTGCCGATCAACTGCGCGCCTTCCTGGACGCCTGGCAGCCGCATTGGAACGCCATGCCCTATCGGATCTGGGAGCACATCAGCCACATCGAGTTCGCCGACCAACCTGCGCAGCCTGAATTCCTCCAACGCGCCGAAATCTTCGGCGAAGGCGGTCATCTCTCGCTGCGCCGCGACAGCAACCGCTGGCGCTGGCATTACATCGGTAAGCAGGCGTCGCCGGCAGGCTTCCCGTGCGTCGACTTCTGGCAGTCGCACGCGCACAGCCAGCTGCGCCGCTACGCCGAGTCGGTCATTCTGTGGAGCGAGAAAAAGGAGAGCGACAACCTCTGGTCGGATGGCAGGGTTGCCGCAGCGCAACTCAACTACCCGGTCCAGTCTGACGGTCGCGTTTACCTGCATTTTTGGCGCTACACCGAAAACGGACAGACGGCGTTTGTCTGGTATCAGAAGCTGAGCGATCAGCCGCTGCAAGAGGAGAAAAGCGTATGAGCGAGGGCGTGATCATCCGATTCCAACATAACAGCGGCAAGATCCAGGGCGACGATGGCAAGAACTACGACTTCAATCGCAAAGCCATTGCTCAGGGCAATGTCGCAGACGCAACGCCTGGCCGCCGGGTGCGCTTCGAGCCAGAGGGCGAACGAGCGCGCAGCGTCGTGCTGCTGAATCAAGTCGTCTCACTGCCAAAGTCGGCACCCTCGCCAGTCCCAGCCCAGCCGCCAGCCGCCCAACAAGCCGCTGCGTCCACGGCATCGCACACAGCGCCCACAGCAAGCGCAGCGACGGGCCGGGCGGCTGCCTCTGGTCCATATCGTTTTCTCAACCCCTACAATTTCGTGCGCACACTGGAAGTGCGCAATCCCAGGTCTGCGCCTCTGCTGGGCCGTTGCGCACCGCCGCCCCATGACCGGTATGTGGGGCTGACGGGCCGGATCACCTGCCGATTGACCGCCACCACGCCGATCTTTGTCTCCGATAGCGAAGAGGTCGTCGAAGAAACGGCCAACGGCAAAAAGCACCACTCGTACCGCTTTTTCCGCGATCCGGGAGGGAATGTCGCCATCCCTGGAACGAGCCTGCGCGGGGCCGTGCGCTCCATGTTCGAGGCAGCCACCAACTCCTGTTTCGCCCACTTTGCTGGAAACAAACGGTTGAGCTATCACCTGCTGCCGGAACTGGCGTTGCAATTGGTGCCGGCGCGGGTGCGCAAAGTGGACGATCGCTGGGCGCTTGAGTTGTTGCCCGGCACCACGCCGATTACGCCCAACCAGCGTCCTTCTGGCCCTCAATACGCCGCCTGGGTGCATGTATACGACCCATTGCAGAGGAGCAAAACCGTTGTTCAAGCGCCCAGCACACCGTATGCTAAACGGAGGAAGCTTTCCCTGGCAGGCTATCAGCACGGCGAGCCATGCCAGGCCATCATCGAGCCGATGAGGCACCCGCGGCGCAACTTTGAGTTCTGGAATGTGGTGCACCTGGCGAAATCAGGGCAGCCGGCGCCAAAGCCTGTCGGCAACCAGCGTCTGGTCAACGGCTATCTTTGCATCACCAACCAGAACATCGAGAACAAGCATGACGAGCGGCTTTTCTTTACCACCCAAAACCTGAAGACGGTCGAGTTACCCAAAGAGGTGCGAGAAAAGTATGAGGAGCTGATCGCCGACTACCAGGAGCGCCACCAGGATGAGGTCAACAAACGAAAACAGCTGGAAAAACCTGAAGGCAAGGAGCCAGCTTTTAGCCGCTTTATCCTGGAACGCAAGGGGCGCAGCGAAGCCAAACTACAAGATGGCGACCTGGTGTATGCCATGCTCGAAGGTTCGCCCAATGCGTACACCGTAAAGTTCATCGCGCCGGTGTCGGTGCCGCGCGTCGGCTTTGAGCGCAAGATCGCTGATCTGCTCCACCCGCCAGAGCTGGCGAAGTGCACCGAATATGACAGGCTCTGTCCGGCTTGTCGCACCTTCGGTTGGGTTTGGGGTGATGACGCTCCTGAGCAACCGGCGCCAGACCCAGACAAACCTACGGCTTATGCTGCACGGGTGCGCTTCAGCCATGCAAAGCTGATTGAAGATGCCGGCGTTTTCGACGCCACCCTTGCCATCCTCTCGACGCCCAAGCCCACCACCTATCGCTTCTACCTGCGCCCCCGCAGCGGCAAGCCCCAGGATGGGTTGGGCGATCAGCAGATAGACTACGACAACGAGGGTCAAGTCCTGCGCGGGCGCAAGGTCTATCGCCATCACGGCGACAGGCTGAACCCACAGGAATATCAAAGCGTGAACGGTGCCAGGAGCGACCAGAACCGCACGGTGCGCGGCGTTCAGAAGGCGGGCCGCGTATTCGAGTTCACCGTGGACTTCGAGAACCTGGCGCCGGTGGAACTGGGCGCGCTGCTGTGGAGCCTGCGGCTGGAGGGGTGGCATCATCGCATCGGCTACGCCAAGCCGCTGGGCTTCGGCTCCGCACAGATCGAAGTTCTAGCGGTCTCTTTGTTCGACCCCGAAGTCCGATACGCCTCGTTGACCGGCGAGAACGATGGCTGGAGCGACTATACCTCGGCCTGCCAGGAATGGGTGGACGCTTTCAAGGATGCGATGGCGACGCGCTATGGTAAGTCTTTCGAGCGCCTGGAGAACATCCGAGACTTGAGGGCGCTCCTGGCGGACACGCCGCCGTTACCCGTGCATTATCCACGGCCGACGCAGCCGCCGCGGGCTGAGGGAAAGCAGTACGAATGGTTTGTCGGCAACAAGCGCGGAGGACAGACGCCCGGACCTCGTCTAGCTTTGCCGCTGGCGGAGGAGGATCGGGCTGGGCTGCCGTTGATTGACAAAGATGGCAACATCGTGAACGGGTGATGCACCATGGCCAAGCACAAAGGTAAACCCACAGGTCCCTCGATCTCTCGCCAACAGCAGAAGGAAGCCAAGAAAGCCAAGCGCGCGGCCGAGCGCGCACAGCAACAGGCGGCGTTGCAAGCCCTGGCAACCAAACCGCAGGAGACGCCCAAGTTGCCGTGGCCGACGCCCAGGCAGCCAACCGAAGACAGGGAACGCTATCGCTTCCTCAATCCGTACAACTTCGTGCGCTACCTGCCTGAACCGACTATTCTGCCCGGCGATCCCGACGTGCAGTTGCTGGGACGATGCTCCCCGCCGCCCCATGATCGCTACGTCGGCTTGACCGGACGCATCACCTGCACGCTGGAGGCAATCACGCCCCTCTTCATCTCTGACAGCCATGACATCAAGGTCACCAAGGTGCGCCTAGCTGACGGCCGAGAGGTCGAGCACAAGAGCTATCGCTTCTTCCAGTACGAGGGCAAGGACGCCATCCCGGCCACCAGCCTGCGCGGGATGATACGTTCGCTGTTCGAGGCGGTGACCAATTCGCCCTTCACCGTCTTCAACGGCGACGAACGGCTGGAGTATCGCATTGACCCGGCCGAGGCGCGACGCTTCAAGCCGGGCATCGTGCAGAGCCTGCCGAGCGGCGACCAACGGGGCGTCATTGCGCTTTGCGAAGAGGCCAAAATCGGTGCGTACTACAACGATCCGGCTGCCAATATCCTGGACGACTCGTGGCGGTGCGGCGAGGAAGCCTGGGCAATTGTAGGCAGGACCAAGAACAACGTGCCGAAAGTTGAAACCATTGCGCGAACTCATGGAGCGTTGGCGTCAGATGGCCGTCCGGTTCGCCACGGTTGGGTCAAGGTGACCGGCCCCACCATTGACACGAAGCGCAACGAGAGCTTTTTCTACCACAAGGAGGACCCGGCTAAGGCGCAGAAGGTGCACTTTGACGCCGATCGGGAAGCGGACTTCAACGCCGTGCTTCATGCGCAGCTACACGAGCGCAAGGAGGACTTCCACAGCCAGGTGCAGAGCGAACGCCTGGCGCCGGGGAACCTGGTCTACGTCGAGCTGGAGAAAGAAAACGAAACTCAGGTGCGCAACATCGCTCTGGCGCGAGTGGCGCGACTGCGCCACCGGTGCTCTATTGGCGATCTGTTGCCTGACCATTTGAAGCCGAGCGAACAGTACGAAAAGCTCGATATCGCCTCACGGGTGTTCGGCTGGGTGAAGGCGACGCCCACCGAAGATCGCAAAACGCGCGTAGCTTATGCGGGACGCGTGCGCTTCAGCCATGCGGAGCTGATCGAGGACAAAGGCGTCTACGACGAAGAGATGCCGCTGGCGATCCTCGGCGCGCCCAAGCCGACGACCACGCTCTTTTACCTGCGACGGAAGGAAGGTGAGTGGAGCGAGCAAGAGCGCAAGAAACCAGGCGCTGCGAACACTATCGGCTACGATGGCCCCAACGAGCTGCGCGGACGCAAGTTCTACCGCCATCATGGCGAAGCGCTCAATCGGTTGGAATACGAGCGCGCTGAGCGTCGCCGCGATCACCAAAACCGCAGCGTGCGCGGGGTGCGAGCGCCGGGCAACATGTTCCAGTTCACCATACAGTTTCACAACCTCGCTCCTGTGGAGCTGGGGGCGTTGCTCTGGACGCTCGGCCTGAGCGAAGAGGAGGGTTGTTTTCTCGGCCTCGGCTATGCCAAGCCGCTGGGCTTCGGCAGCGTCAAGCTATCCGTGGAGCAGGTCGAGCTACTAGACCTGAGCAGTCGTTACAATAGCCTGAGCGTTTCGGGGTGGCGCAGCGCTACGCTGACCGAGCGCAGCAATTGTCTGGCCCGCTTCGAGACCGCCATGCAACGCTGCTACGGCAAACCGCTGCGCGAGCTACCGAACATCGCCGACCTCCTCGCCCTGTTGACCGCGCCAAAGCACGATCAACCGTTGCACATCCACTACCCACGCACCAATCTGAAACCGGATCCGGAGGGCAAAAACTTCGAGTGGTTTGTTGCCAACAAGGCCAAATCCACGAAGCCGGAAAAAGCAGGGCCTAATCTGCCCTTGGATCTGCCGGGAAACGAGCGGGGACTGCCGCTGCTGCAGAAGGTTGAGAAGAAGTGACCATGACCACCCTCCTCCACCTCATCGGCGAGCAGCCCATGCCCATCTTGTTGCCGGACCGCTTTCTGCAGCCGGCGCGGTCGCTGTTGGTGTGCACGGCGCGCACGCAGCCGGTGGCGCAACGCCTGCAGCGTCGTCTGCTCACGCATGCCACCGTCGAGGAGGTCGATCCCTACGATCTGCCGACGATCCTGGCGCGGCTGAACACGCTGGCGCCGGCTGACCAGCCGGCCGTGGTCAACCTGACCGGCGGCACGAAGATGATGATGCTGGCGGCCTTCGCTCTGGCTATGCAGCGCGGCTGGGATTTCGTCTATCTGGAGAGCGAGCGGCCTCCGGCCACCTTGCACCGCTACAGCACCGGCGCCGGCCTCAAGCGCCGGGCGCAACACAAGCTGCCCACTCTGATCTGCGCGGCTGACTACCTCAACGCCCACCTGCCCGGCTTCCGGGAGGACGGCTTCAGCCGCGATGCAGACGGCTATCTGACCGATGGCGGCCTGTTCGAGCAGGCCGTGTGCGAGGCGCTGCGCCCGCACGTGGACGAGGTGCTGGCGGGTGTGCGCCCCGAAGGCGTGGCCGACCAGATCGAGATGGACCTGGTGATCCGCGTCGGCAACCAGGTGGGCGTGGCCGAGCTGAAGCTGGGCGGCCAGGCCGAGCGGCCCAAGCAGGGCATCGACCAGCTCTCCACCGCCACCGGCCGCGAGTACCTGGGCACCTACACGGCCAAGTTCTTGATCACCGCCAACCCGCTGGCGCGGCGTGTGCTGGAGCTGGCCAAGCAGAAGCAGGTGACCGCGGTGACGCTGACCGACTATCGGCTGGGCGACCCACTCACGCCGGCCGACCGGCAGCGCCTGGTCCAGGCGATCAGACAACGGCTCGTGTAACAGCGTGCCGGCGTCGCGCAACCTTGATATGCACTCGGGTATGCCCGAGGGCGCAATCCAACCCACGAAAAACACTATATGCCCACAACAACCTGGTCCCAACTCAAACCCCATCTGCAACGCCTGGAAAAAGAGCAGCTCCTCGCCTTGCTGCGCGAGCTGTATGGCCTGAATGCGGACAATAAGGTCTTTCTGGCTACCCGCTTCATCCCAGCCGCGTCGGAGCAGATGGCTGAGCCGTACCGCAAGGTCATCCGCGAGGTGTTCAACCCCGAACGAGGCCACCCCAGCCTGCAACTGGGCGCGGCGCGCAAGGCGCTGAACGACTTCAAGAAGGCCTGCAACGATCCGCTGCTGCTGATCGATTTCATGCTTTTCTACGTGGAAGAGGGCGTCGTCTGCACCAGGACTTACGGTGACATCAGCGCGCCGTTCTACAATAGCCTACTCTCGGTCTACCGCAGCGCGGCTGAATTGACTAGCGGCCTGAAGGATCCTCATTTGATGGATACGTTCCAGCCCCGCTTTCTGGCCATCATTCGCGACACGCGCGCTATCGGTTGGGGCTTTCATGATGGCCTGATCGACATCTACACCAGCGTGTTGCCCGCGGACTGGGAGGTGTGAATGACCATCGCTCATGAGAACCTCATCGTAGTGCTTCGCGATTTTGGCTTGCGCAAAGGCGCAAAGACCGCAACGGTGCGCATGATCACACCCCACCACTTTGTTGCCTGGCTGCGTCAGGGAAGGGCCATTGTCGCATGATCCTCCTCAACTTCTCTCACCCCCTCACCCCCGCCCAGCTCGACCAGGTGCGAGCGCTGCTGGGCAACCCGGATGAGGCGCTGCGCGTGGTGGAGCTGCCGGTGCAGTTCGACGTGCAGCAGCCCTTCGCGCCGCAACTGCAGGAGCTGTTGGCGCGGCTGCCACTCTCCTCGGCCGAGCTGCAGAGCGAGCCGCTTCTGGTCAACCTGCCGTCGCTCAACTACATCGCGGCCATGCTGCTGGCCGAGCTGCACGGCCGCATGGGCTATTTTCCGGCTATGCTGCGCCTGCGGCCCGTGGCCGGCAGCACACCGCCCCGCTTCGAGGCGGCGGAGGTCGTCAACCTGCAGGCGCTGCGCGATGATGCTCGGCAGAATCGCCACGCCGCAAGCCCAGGCGGCAGTGAGAGGTGACCCATGAGTCCGATGCGCAAATGGCTGCGGCGCTACGTGACAACGCCGTTGACCCAGACGCTGGCAGAGGCCAGCTGGTTTGGCTTCGTCACCAGCGCCATCCTGTTGGCGGCCGTGGTCAATGTGCTGTCAGGCGTGCTCCTGGAAAGCATGGGGGCGATCGGGACAGTATTGGTCCTAGCAACACTTGCCCTGCTGACCCTGGCTTTTGCCAACTGGTATGCCTGGCGCCGCAGGCGCCAAATTGCCGCGGTGATTATGGAGCGCCCGCACCCAAAACCGCGGCAGGGTCTAATCGTCATGGTCACCGGCGCACCCACGGCTGCCAAGGCCATCGAATACCATGCCTCAGCGCTGCGCCACCTATGGCTGATCGTCACACCTGCCATGCGTAAAGAGGCGTTGGCCTTGCGCGCCAAGGCAGAGGAAACGGGCGTCCAGTGCTATCAGCTTGACCTGATCCAAGAGTACGACGCCAGCGGCTGCTACGCCCTGGTCAAACGCGTTTTCGAGCAATTGGCGCGAGACGCGGGTCTAGCGCCGGGCGACGTCGTTGCGGACATGACCGGCGGTACCAAGCCGATGACCGCTGGCATGGTGTTGGCATGTAACGATTTGGGAACCGCCCTGGAGCATGTTCCCACCAAGTTTGTCGGCGATGGCCAGCCGACGGTTCCCCTGGACCCGATCGAAGTCGTGATCGCCCGCAGCGGGTAGGCCCTCACCCTGGCCCTCTCCTCACGGGAGAGAGGAAGTAGAGAAGCATATGTTCGCCAGCTTCATCGTGTACTTGCGACCGCAGGAAGTTGCCCCGCTGGGCCGCACGCTGGGGCGCTCGTTGCATGGCTTGCTGTTGCGGTTGATCAGCCAGACGGACTCGCACCTGGCCAACGCGCTGCACAGCGACATCAGCCCCAAGCCATTCACCGTCTCGACGCTGCGCGGGCGGCTGGTGCAGCAACCGGGGGGCAACCTGTGCGCCACGCCGGAGGAGCGCTACCGCGTGCGCTACACGGTGCTGACGGACGAGACCTTCAACGCGCTGGGCCACGTGCTGCTGGGCAAGCTGGCCGAGCAGGCGCCGGTGGAGATCGACGGCAAGCCGTTCACGCTGGAGGCGATCAGCGTGGATCCAGAACAGTCGCAGGGCTGGGCGCGGGTGGCCACAGAGCAGGCGCTGCTGGCCGAGGCGCCGGCCACCGACCGGGTGACGCTGCAGTTTGCCTCCCCGACCACCTTTCGCACCGGAGACATGAACCTGCTCTTCCCGCTGCCCACCAGCGTCTTCGGCAGCCTGGCCCGCAAATGGGAGGCCTTCTGCGCGACTGCGCTGCCTGCCAACCTGGAGGAGTTTATCGCCGGCCAGGTGGCGGCCGAGCGTTACCGTCTGGAGACGCAGGTGGTCTCCTACGGCGGACACCAGTTCAACGGCTTCGTGGGCGATTGCCAGTTCCGCTTGCTGCACAAGGACCCGGTCTACGGCAAGGCGGTCAACGCGCTGGCCGAGTTCGCCCTCTTCGCCGGCGTGGGACAGAAGACGACGCAGGGGCTGGGGCAGGCGCGGCGCGTGGAGGGATGGCGGAGCGGTGCACGGTGACCGGTGAACGGTTGGGCCTGGGCGCAGCGCGATGTCAAAGAAAATGGGCAACTATTCAGCCCTGGGTGCCGGGCACTTAAGGCTGCGCTGGCCAGGGCGTCTGCAGAGCCGGCTCAAGCTGTAAACCGGTTGCGAGTGCCCGGCACCTGAATAGTCACGAAAATGGATGATGTCTTGAGCGGCAAGCGACCGGCGGCGTTGGTGGCAACATTAGGCACGCGGCCACAGGTGGTGACCGTGGCGCTGGACCTGTTGTTGCGTGCGGGGGAGAACATCGACGAGGTGGTGGTGATCCACACCACCAGCCCGCGGCCGACTAAAGGCTTCCCGGCCCGGCCAGCGCAGGAGTTGATGGCGGCCTGCTTGGCGGCGCTAGAAGGGGAGTTCCCGCAACGCAGCGCCTATGCCCACACCGGGCGCGCCTGTCGCTACCGGCCATTGCGCCTGAGCGTGCAGGGGCAGCCCATCGACGACGTGCACAGCGCCGAGGACGCCCGGGCGGTGATGGCCACAATCTTTCACGAGGTGCAATCTCTGAAGAAGCGCGGCCTGGTCGTCCACTTGAGCATCGCCGGCGGCCGCAAGAGCATGTCCGTCTACGGCATGGCCACCGCGCAGCTCCTGTTCGACAGCGACGACCGCCTGTGGCATCTGCTGTCCAGTCCGGCCTTCGAGGCATCCAATGCCATGCACCCGGTCACGGCCGACGACGCGCACCTGGTGCGCATCCCGGTGTTACCCATCAGCACGGTGTTTCCCGGCATGGTCAGCCTGCTAACCAGCCCCGACCCCCTGGCGATCTTGGACAACAAGCTGACGTTGATGGACTTGGAGGCGCGGCGACAGCGGGAGACGTTCCTGAGCCAGTTGACTGACGCCGAGAGACGGCTGGTGGACGCGCTGATGGCGCCGCTGGCGCAGCACGGCCGGCCGCCCGACGATCGCCAACTGGCCCGCAAGCTGATCATAGCCCCTCATACCGTCACCAAGCGCTTCAGCGACATCTACGCCAAGCTGCGCGCCCACATCGGCGTGTTGGAGAGCGACGAAAAGGTCGATCGCAGCACGCTCATCTACTACCTCGCACCGTACTACTCCGAACAACAGGTATAAAGCTGGGGGCTGCACGCCACACTGCTGAGGATCAACGAAGAATCCTGGACGGCGCCGTCGCTACGCGTCTGGGGGCAGCGATGGTCGTCCCCGCCACCTGACACTTGGTGGGGCTGATGTTGAGCAGGCCAAACAGCCGGTTCCCTTGGCAAACGCAGGGCCGATAATGCGTGCGGCCGTGGTGGATGCCTGTCAATTGGGGAGCGCAATCCCCAACAAAGGGTAGCGCAGAGTCTCACGGGAGGAGGCGAATCTCCTTTAGACTAGAGCTAAGTCGAGTTGAAAGGAGACAAGCCTATGGTAGATGAACTGATGCACCTGTGGCGTTCAGCACGGGGCTGTTGCCTGGCCATCGTGGCGTTGGCGCTGTTGCTGCTGCTGAGCGCATGCCTGGCGCTGGGCTGGGGTCTGGCTAGATGGACCGAGGCCGCGGGAGAGCCGGGGTTGGATGTGGTGCTGGTGATCGACCAGTCGGGCTCGCTGTGGGAGCTGGGCGGTGTGGGCACGGACCCCGAGCTGCTGCGCATGGAGGGCGCGCGGCTGTTCGCCGCCACTTTGGGCGTGGATGGCGCAGCGGCCGCCTATCGCCTGGCCACGATCTACTTTGGCTCCCAGCCGACGCTGGTGGCGCCGCTGACCCCGCTGACCGGGCCGGCCGGCCAACGCAGCGCCATGCTCGAGACACTGGCCGCCGACCCGCAACCCATGGGCTGGACCGACGTCAAGGCCGCGCTGGCTTTGGCCCATGAGGAGCTGTTCGATGGCGAGCGGGCGCAGCCCGACACCACCAAGGCCGTGGTGCTCTTCACCGACGGCCGGCCGCAGACCGAGGCCTTGAACACGCCTGCCGCCCTGCAAATTTACCTGAACGCGCTGCGGCGACAGATCGACGCCCTTACAGCCCAAGGCGCGGTGGTGTACACCATCCTGTTGGGCAGCGCCGCCGGCGACGCCGACCCGCTCACCCGCGAGCTCTATCGCCCCCTGTGGGTCAGCCTGGCCGAGCAGAGCGCCGGCGTCCGTTTCTACGAGGCGCGCGACAGCCAAGACCTAACCATGATCTACCATGACATAGTGACGCAGTTGCAGCGCAGCGAGAGCCAGGGCCTGGTGGTGCGCGAGCGGGTCGATACCATCTTGGAGGCAACGGCTGCCGTAGCGGACGGTTGGCAGCGGGCCACCTTCGTCGTGCACAAGAGCAGCCCGGACTTGCAGGTGACGCTGGCGCGGCCAGATGGCCGGTCGGCAACGCACCAGGACGCGGACGTGCGCTACACCGCCCAGTTGGATGGCCGCTACGAGACATGGACTGTCGACCGGCCTGCGGCCGGCCCGTGGCGGGTGCAGGTGACCGGCCAGGGCGCGGTGGCGGTTTGGCTGGACTATCAGCCGTTGCCAGCCACTGCCACCCCCACCGCCAGCCCGACGGACACTGCCACGCCCACGGCCACGCGCAGCCCGTCACCCACCGCCAGCCCCACGGCTACAGCGACCGCCAGCCCCACCACCAGCCCCACACCGACGCCACTGGCCGTGGTTGGCCCTTACGTGGAGATCGTGGCGCCTGAAGCGCAGAGTAGGGTTAGGCCAGGCGACGCGCTGGCGGTGATTATCGCTGTGCGCTCTGCGCAGCCTTACACGGTGAGCGCCGAGTTGGCAGGTACGGGATTAGAAGCCACACAGGTGATCACGTTGACGAGGCAACGAACGGGGCAGGGCCAGGCGGTCCTCTGGCGCGGCGAGACGGCGCCGCTGAGCGTCGCCGGCGCCTACACGTTGACCGCTCGGCTGGCCAGCGCGCTGGGCCGCGGGGTGTACGCGGCACAGGAGCGCCAGGTGACGTTTGCCGTAGCCACGCGCCAGGTGGCATGGCCGTGGCTGGCGGGCGCCGGGCTGGCAGCCGGCGCCGTTTTGATCGGCGGGGTGCGCCGTTGGCAACGTGGACAGCCGCAGGTGGAGGGTGTGTTGCGGCTGGTGCAGGGGCCGGCCGGCCAGCCGGCCGGCGCAAGCTGGGACCTGAGCCAGCGCCGGCGTCGTGCGGTCACCCTGGGCGGTGACAGCCGCTGCGATGTGGCGCTGCTGCACGAGACGGACTTGCCGGCGCGGGCGGCCATCATTGCCGCTGGCGCTGCCGGCCCGCAGCTCAGCGACGTCAGCCCGGGCCAGGTGGTACGCGTCAACGGTAAGGCGGCTAGCAGGGCTGTGGCGCTGAGCGACGGCGACCACATCGAGATCGGCGCTTACCGCCTGCGCTACGAAAACCTGGCCCTACG
>DAOUBX010000089.1:0-13650 GCA_034432445.1 Anaerolineales bacterium | reverse complement strand
GCCTCATGGATCTGGCGGAAGCGTTCCAGCCGGGGGCGCAGGTGCTCGACCGTCGCTGCGTCGCCGGCCTGCTCGGCGTGGGCGATGAGCGCTGCGACGGCCTCCATCAGCGGCTCCTCCAGCTCGGCCGGCACGCCGCGCCAGAACTCGACCATTTGCTCGTCCCCCTCCACCTGGGCGAAGGCGGCCAACAGGGCCATCATCCCCATCTCTGGCAGGGCTTCGACCGCGCTTTCTACGAAGGCTTGCAGGTCGGCGGCCAGGGCCGGGTCGCGTTCAAGCGCGGCCGCCAGCGTGGCATCGTCGGTCACGCCGGCCGCGGCCAGGCGCGCTTGCAAGTCGTCGGGCAGGGATCGTTGAGCGGGGACGTCGTTTGACATGGGCAGAGCTCCTCATGCGCCAAAGCACGGCCGGTGGACAACGCCATTCTAGCCGACATCCGCTCGTTCGTCAAACAGCCGCGCCGTGGCTCCGCCCCCAATTCCCCTCAGCTTCCCATCAACACCTTCGCCTGCTTGGCCGCCTTGTCGCGGTCGTGCTTGCTCAGCACGCGCTTGCGGATGCGCAGGCTGCGCGGGGTCACCTCCAGCAGCTCGTCGTCGGCCAGGTATTCGATGCACTCGTCCAGGCTCAGCTCGCGCGGCGGGGTCAACCGCTCTTGGATCTCCTTGGTGGCGCTGCGCATGTTGTCAAGGTGCCGCGCTTTGCACACGTTGACCGCCAGGTCGCCCGGCCGCTGGTGCTCGCCGACCACCATGCCCTCGTACACCTCCACGCCGGGGCCCAGGAACAGGATGCCCCGCTCCTCGGCGTTCTTCAGGCCGTAGGTGGTGGTGACGCCGCCCTCGAAGGCCACCAGCGAGCCGCGCGCCCGGCCGGCAATCGGGCCGGCCAAGGGCAAGTAGTCGTGAAACAGGGTGTGCATGATGCCCATGCCGCGCGTGGCGGTGAGGAACTGGTAGCGAAAGCCCAGCAGGCCGCGCGTCGGCGCCAGGTAGGTGAGCTGCACGCTGCCGTTGTTCAGGTCCTGCATGTTCAGCATCTGGCCGCGGCGCTTGCCCAACATCTCCACCACCACGCCCACGGTCTCCGGGCTGGTCTCGATGTGCACTTCCTCGAACGGCTCCAGCTTTTCCCCGCCCGGCCCCTCGCGCAGGATTACCTCGGGCCGCGAGACCTGGAACTCGTAGCCTTCACGGCGCATGATCTCGATCAAGATGGCCAGGTGCAGCTCGCCGCGACCGGACACCAGAAAGGTGTCGGCGCTGTCGGTGTCCTCCACGCGCAGGGCGACGTTGTGGCGCAGCTCGGCGTCCAGGCGCTCGCGCAGCCGCCGCGAGGTGCCCCACCGCCCCTCCTTGCCCGCCAGCGGCGAGGTGTTGACGCCGAAGGTCATGCGCACGGTGGGCGCCTCGACACGAATGGTGGGCAGCGCCACGGGATTGTCCGGGTCGGCCAGGGTCTCGCCGATGGCGATCTCCTCCAAGCCGGCGATGGCGACGATCTCCCCGGCCTCGGCGCGCTCGACCTCGACCCGCTCCAGCCCTTCGTGCACGAAGAGATAGCGCGCCCGCTCCATGCGCAGGCCGCCGTTGGCCGTTAGTCGCGCCAGCGGTTGCCCGACCGCCAAGCGGCCGGCAAAGACGCGGCCCACCGCGGTCAGCCCGCGGTAGTTGTCGTAGCCCAGGGTAGTCACCAGCATCTGCAGCGGCGCGTCCGCATCCACGCGCGGGGGCGGGATATGGCGCAAGATGGCCATGAAGAGCGGCTGCAAGTCCGGCCCCAGCTCAGGCGTCAGCCCGGCGCGGCCCTCCGTGGCGACGGTATAGATCACGGGGAAGTCGGCCTGGTCATCGGTGGCGCCCAGCTCCAGGAACAGCTCAAAGGTCTCGTCCAACACGCGGTTGGGCTCGGCGTCCTTGCGATCGACCTTGTTGATGACTACGATGGCGCGGTGCCCCAGCTCCAAGGCCTTCTTCAGCACAAAGCGCGTCTGTGGCATGGGCCCCTCGGCCGCATCGACCAGCAGCAGCACACCGTCCACCATGTTCAGTACCCGCTCGACCTCGCCGCCGAAGTCGGCGTGGCCGGGGGTGTCGACGATGTTGATCTTGACCTGCTGCTTAGCCTGCGGGTCCCAGATGCTGATGGCGGTGTTCTTGGCCAGGATGGTGATGCCGCGCTCGCGCTCCAGGTCGTTGGAGTCCATGATGCGCTCGGCCACCTGCTGGTTGGCGCGGAAGACGCGCGCCTGGCGCAGCAAGCCGTCCACCAAGGTGGTCTTGCCGTGGTCGACGTGGGCGATGATAGCGATATTGCGTAGGTCGGTTCGTTGGGTGAGCATGCTTTCACAACTTTGGCTGGCTCGGAGGAGCTCGTCAGACCTCTGGGGAACTCGGAGGACCTCAGAGGAACTCATGGGCGCCTACTCAGAGACCTCATTGTTAGGTCATCGCGAGGAGGCCGCCGATTGCGCAGCATCCCGTAGCGCAGCGGAATGAACAGAGCAATCTCCGCGTGGCCACGACGGGATTGCTATGAACAGTCACGCCGTGGATAACAAGCAAAGACTTCGGCCCAATGGCCGAAGTCTTGTCGCTGGCGCAATGGTACCACAACTGGCCACAAAGTAAAAAATCGCGCCGCCGTCCGGCCCCCGTCCTTTTCCGGTCTTTGCCTCTCCGCCCGCTCTTGCCTCGTCTTCCTGCTTTCCCCCTCTTCTGCCCCTCCTCAGTCCTCATACAAGATCACGATCAACCGCTTCGGCCCATGCACACCGATGGCCATGGTTTGCTCGATGTCGGCGGTTTTGCTGGGACCGGAGATCAGGGTGACGTTGGCCGGCTGTGCGCCGCCGCGCGCCGCAGTCCACGTGAACAGGTCGGTGGTCAGGCGCGAAGTGGGCACGAGCGCAATGTGGACGGGCGGCAGCAGCGTTGCCAGGCGGCTCTTGCCGGGGCCGCTGCTCACGACGATGGTGCCGGTCTCGGCCAGCGCGGCATCGGCGCCGCTGAGGCCGACGTCAGCGTCGGCGCAGAACGCGCGCAGGTCGCCGGGCGTGCGATCGACGATGTGCCAAGCAATGGCCGGCCAACGCGCCGCCAGGTCGATGCTGTCGAGCGGCGGCTCGGCGTTGGCGACCACGCGGGTTGCCTGCAGCTCATCCAGCGCCTGGGCCAGCCTGTCCAGAGCAGCGTCCAGGCTGCCGACGCGGTGCACCACGCCGGCGCCGGCGGTGAGCGCCGCGGTGAAGCGCGCGGCAAGGTCGGGGAAATTGCGCCGCGTGCGCCAGGCAGGCGGCTGGTCGACGGGTCGCGCCTGTTGGCGCAGGGCGGCGAGAATGCGGTCGCGGTCGGTCATGGCGGGCTTGTCCTTTGCCGGCAAGCATACGGCAAGTGGCTAGACTTGTCAAACGACGCCCACCGCCCCGAGAAACTGATCGAGCCTCACTGCAGCCGGATGCGCGGGTTCAAGGACGCGTAGAGGAGGTCGGCTGCCAGGTTGGCCAAGGCAAAGCCGAGCACGGTCACCAGCGTGATGGCCTGCATCAGCGGCAGGTCGCGGCGGTCGATGGCGAAGGTCATCAGCCGGCCCAGGCCGGGGTAGTTGAAGACGTTCTCGATCACGATCAAGCCGCTGATCAGCCAGCCAACGCTGATCGCCACCACGGTGATGGTGGGCAACAGGGCGTTGCGCAGCACGTGGCGGCCGATCACCTGGCCCCGCGATAGCCCCTTGAGCGTGGCCGTGCGCACGTAGCCCTGCTTGAGCTCCTCGATCACCCCGGCGCGCGTCAGGCGGGTGACGTAAGCCAGCAGCACCAGCGTGGCGGTCAGCGCAGGCAGAATCAAGTAAGGCAAGGCCTCGGCAAAGCTGGCGCCGGGCCGGATCGACGAGTTGGCAGGGAAGAGGCCCAGCCGCAACGCCAGCACCTGGATCAGCACCAGGCCGGTGACGAACTCCGGCAGGCCCACCACCGACAGCGAGGCGACGCTGATCACGTTGTCCGCAGCCTTATCTTGGCGCAGCGCAGCGATGATCCCCAACAACACCGACAAGGGCACGGCGATGACCAACGTCAGCCCGGCCAGCATCAGCGAGTTGCCCAGCCGTTCCAGCACCAGCGGCCGGATCGGCAGGCCCGTGCTGTAGGACGTGCCCCAATCGCCGGTCACGAAGCCCCCCAGCCAGCTCAGATACTGCACGACCAGCGGCTGGTCCAGCCCCAGCTCCACGCGCAGCGCCTGCAAGGCCGCCTCGCTGGCCTCCCGCCCCAGGATCACCCGCGCCACATCCCCTGGCAGCAACTGCGTGATGCCGAAGACGATCAACGAGGTGAGCAGCAGGGTCAAGAGAAGGAAGCCGAGACGGCGGATGATGTAACGTGTCATCGCAAAGGTGTTTTCAACGTGACGAGCAAGGCGCAACGAGTAACCGAAGTTGACTGTGGCGCCTTTCCGGTTTCCACATTAGGTCAACTCGTCCACAGGAATGTGGCACCTGATCCAATGTCCCTCGCCTGCGTCCTGCCACGGCGGCTCCTGTTGTGCGCACAGCTCGCCCAAGAAGCGGGGGCAGCGGGTGTGGAAGCGGCAGCCGCCGGGCAGGGCGGCCGCGCTGGGGACTTCCCCTTGCAGGTGGATGCGCTGGCGGCTGGCGGTGGGGTCGGGCGTAGGGATGGCCGACAGCAGGGCTTCGGTGTAGGGATGGTGCGGCGGGCTGAAAATGCGTTCCACCGGGCCGGCCTCCACCACTTGCCCCAGGTACATCACCGCCACGTCGTCGGCCAGGTAAGAGACCACGGCCAGGTCGTGCGAGATGAACAGGTAGGCCGCCTGCGTTTCGCCTTGCAGCTCGCTGAGCAGGTTGAGGATCGCGGCCTGCACCGACACATCGAGCGCGGAGACCGACTCGTCGAAGAGCAGCAGGTCGGGCTGCGAGGCAAAGGCGCGTGCGATGGCCACACGTTGCTTCTCGCCGCCGCTGAGCTGGCCCGGCAGGCGGTCCAGGTAGCCGTCGTCCAGTTGCACCAGCGCCAGCAACTGAGCGGCGCGCTGCCGCGCCTCGGCCTGGCCCAGCCCGGCCAGCCGGCGCAGCGTGCGGGTCAACGTCTGGCCCACGGTGCGGTACGGGTTGAGGGCCTCGTCAGGGTTCTGGAAGACCATCTGCAAGCGGCGCAGCGCGGCGGGGTCGCGCTGGCTGAGCGCAGGGGCCAGGGACAGGTCCAGCAGGGTCACCTCGCCGCCGTCGCGCGCGGCCAGGCCGACGATGCAGCGCGCCAACGTGGTCTTGCCGCTGCCGCTCTCGCCCACCAGACCCAGCGTGCGGCTGCGGCCGATCTGCACGCTGACGCCGTCCACGGCCCGCAGCGAACGCCGCGGCCGGCCGGCCAGCAGGTCGCTCAGGCTGCGCGGCTGGTCAAAGCGCTTACTCAGCTCCCGCACCTGCAGCACCGTCGCGTCGCCACCTTCACGACCTGCTATGGTTTCCGTAACCTCGCGGGGCTGGTTGCGCCCAACCACCGCCACATCGCCGGCCATGATCTCCGCCCAGCGATGGCAGCGCACAAGGTGATCTGGCGCGGCCGGGCTGGGCTGGGGGCGCTGCTGGCACAAATCCACGGCCAGGGGACAGCGCGGCGCGAAGACACAGCCGGCCGGCCGCTCGTCCAGCCGCGGCACGCTGCCGGGGATGGGCTGCAAGGCGGCCTGGCGCCGGTTCAGCCCCGGCCGCGGCACGCTGTTCAGCAGGCCCAGGGTGTACGGATGCAGCGGCTGCTGATACAACTGCGTCACCGGCGCATCCTCCACCAGCTCGCCGGCGTAGAGCACGGCGACCCGGTCGCACAGCCCGGCCACCACGCCCAGGTTGTGGGAGACATAGAGCACGGCCGTGCGCCGCTGGCGGATCAGGTCGCGCACCAGGTCCAGGATCACGGCCTCGGTCGTCACATCGAGGTTGGTGGTCGGCTCGTCTAACACCAGCAGCAGCGGCTCGCCCAGCAGGGCCATGGCGATCATCACCCGCTGCTGCATGCCACCGCTGAGCTGGTGTGGATAGCTGCGGGCGACGCGACCCGGGTCGGCGATCTGCACCGCGGCCAGGGCGTCGAGCACGGCGGTTTGGGGGTTGCTTCGCTGCCCTCGCGATGACGGAGTAGTGGGCAAGGCTTCGGCGAGTTGCTGGCCGATGCGCATGGCTGGGTTGAGCGAGACCAGCGGGTTCTGCGGCACCAGCTTGACCTGCTCCTGCCAGACTTGGCGCAGCTCGGCCGGGCTCAGGGCCAACAGGTCGCGGCCGGCCAGCCGGATGCTGCCCCCGCGCACGGCGCCGTTCTCCGGCAGATAGCGCAGGACAGCTAACGCCAGCGTGCTCTTGCCGGAGCCGCTCTCGCCCACCAGCCCCACGGTCTCGCCTGGCGCAATGCGCAGGCTGGCGTTGCGCACGGCATCCAGCCAGATGTTGCCCCGGCGGTAAGAGACGGTCAGGTCCTCGATCTGCAGCACAGGGGTCACGCGGCGTCTCCTTGCACGGCGCGCTTCAGGCCGTCGGCCGTCAGGTTCACGCCGATGACCAACAGGGCGATGGCGCCGGCCGGAAAGACGAGCGCCCACGGCGTCAGGCTGGCGTAGTTGCGCGCCTCGTTGACCATCAACCCCCAGTCGGGGTTGGGCGGCTGGACGCCGACGCCCAAAAAGCCCAGCGAGGCCACCAGGAAGATGGCGTAGGAGAAGCGCAGGGCCGCCTCCACCGTCAGCGCGGGCAGCACCAGAGGGAAGATCTCGCGGCCCAGGATGTGCGCCGTGCTCTCGCCCTGGAGCTGGGCAGCCTCGACAAAGCCCTTGGTCTTGGCACCCAGCACCACGCTGCGCACGACGCGCGCCACGATGGGCGTGTAGACCACGACGATCACCAGCAGCACGCCGTTGCGCGAGGCGCCGAGGGTGCCTAGCAGCAGCAGCGCCAGCAGCAAGGCCGGCAGCGCCAACAGGCTGTCGAAGACGCGAAAAACGCCCTCCTCCAGCCAGCCGCCGCGGTAAGCTGCGAACAGACCGATCGAGGCGCCGATCACGACGGCCAGCAGCGTGCCCAGCCCGGCCAGCGCCAGGATGTCGCGCGCGCCCAGCACGACGCGGCTGAACACGTCGCGGCCCAGGCGGTCGGTGCCAAACCAATGTTGCGGCGAGGGAGGCTGCCGCGCCTCGGCCGGGAACTGCTGCGTGGCGCTGTACGGGGCGATCAACGGGCCAAAGAGGGCCAGGAGGATGAACAACAGCACCAGGCTGGTCCCCAGCGCCGAGGCCGGCCGCGCGTACAGCTCGCGCAGCGCCGCTTGCCATCGCTGAGGCGGGCGTGTCCTGGCTCGCGGTTCGACGCTTGAACTTGACTGCGTCATGCCTGCTCCCCTAGTCGGTGAACGGTGAGCGACGCCGCTCGTAACACGCGAACTGCATGACGTCCAGCAAACCATCTGACGGCTCGCGTACTAATCCGCGACCACGCTTCACGCTGCACACCGTCCACCGCTCACCGTCCACCGTAAACCGCTCACCGTCCACCGTAAACCGGTCACCGTTCACCGTTCACCGCGCGCGGATCGCCGCCAGATCCGTCCGTCCGGCGAAGGCCTTGAGCGCAAAACCGTCGAAGCCCTCGCGAATCGCGCCAAGCTGGGCAAAGAAGTAGGGCACGATGATCGGGCCGCGCTCGATCAAGATGCGCTGAATCTCGCCGTAGGTCGCGGCGCGCTCGCTTTCGTCCAGAGTGGTCCCAGCGGTGCGAACTAAGGCATCGAACCCCTCGTCACAGAAGCGCGACTCGTTCCACTTGGCGCCGCAGACCAACATGACGTCCAGGTAAAACTGCGGAATGGGCCGCGAGCCCCAGCCGGTGATGCCCAGCGGCACCTCGAGCCAGCCGTTGTCGCCGTAGTAAACGCTTTCCGGCTCGACGATGACGTTGACGTTGATGCCGGCCTCAGCCCATTGCTCCTTGAGCACGACGGCCAGGTCGGGCCGGTCGCCGGAGTCGGGCACGTGGAGGTCGAGGGTCAAGCCGTCAGGGTAGCCGGCCGCAGCCAGCAGCTCGCGCGCCTTGGCCGGGTCGCGGGCGGGGATGGGCGTGGCCTCGCTGTAGTAGTCGGCGAAGAGCGGGCCGATGGGGCTGTCACGGCCCACCGCACCCAGGCCCAACGCCACCTGCTCGAAGATGGCCTGGC
Organism: Anaerolineales bacterium; assembly: GCA_034432445.1. Classification (GTDB taxonomy): domain Bacteria; phylum Chloroflexota; class Anaerolineae; order JAAEKA01; family JAAEKA01; genus JANWYQ01. The sequence goes on along the minus strand of DAOUBX010000089.1, from coordinate 5,432 downwards.
GGTCGGTGGCCAGCTTGAACGCCTCGATCACCCCGGGCCTGTTGCCCGGCTCTTGATCGGCGCGCAGCCGCACCAAATCGAAGCCGTTGGTGGGCACCGAGACGGTCTGAATGCCTCGCTGGCCCTGCAAGGTCAGGTAGAGAGGCGTTGGCATGCGCAGCACCGCGTCCACCTGGCCGCCGCGCAGGGCGTCCACGCTGGCCGCCTGGTCGCTGAAGAAGATGAAGTCGAGGGTGGCCACGCCTGGCTTGCCCTCCAGGAAATAGTTAGGATTGGCGGCCAGCTCCATGCGGTTCTCCGGGCTGTAACTAACAACTTTGAACGGGCCAGAGCCGTTGAACGTGGTCTTGAAGTCCTCGGCGCCGGCCTTGACGATCACAGCATGGTTGTCGCTCAGGTTGTACTGGAAGAAGGGATCGGGCTGGGTCAACCGGAAGACCACCGTCTTGCTCTGAGTCGGATCGGCGCCGTCGGGGGCCGCGATCTCGGCGATGTTGCTGTACAGGTCGCTGGTGGGCAAGCCGGCATTGGGATCGCGCAGGCGATTGAAGGTGTAGATCACGTCGGCGGCCGTGACGGGCGAGCCATCGTGGAAGACCGCATCCGGATTGAGCGCGAAGGTGTAGGTCAGGCCGTCGTCGCTGACTTGCGCCAACTGCGCCAGCCGCGGCTGCAAGCGGTTGTTCTCATCCACGTCGATCAAGTAGTCGTACACAGCGTTGAGAATGGCGATCTCGGCGTCGGACGACGCAAAGGCGGGGTCGAGCTGCACAGGGATGTCGATGGCCACGCGCAGCGCGCCTTGCGCCGCGGCGGGCGGTGTGGGTTGCGCGGCTGCGGGCTGTGCGGTGGGCGTTGGTGGCGCAGGCGCCACCGGCGCCGTACACGCACCAAGAACGAGCGCGCCTAGCAACAGCAGGCTGAGAGCAACCGCAGAATGGCCGGAGCGCCGTGGCGCAGAAATGAAGTGCATGAACTAGTTCCTCCTTCTAAGAGCCTGATTAGGATAGCAGCCATGCCTTGACAGGCACGCACCTGGATGACCTGAGCGCTCTTGATCTTACGCATGGTCGAGCCAACAGATCTCAATTTGTAACTACTCAGCCATAAGTGCCAGGCATTTGGATTGTGGTTTGCAAACGTGTCTGCGAAGCCAACCTAGGTCGCAAATCGCCTACAAATGCCCGGCACCTGAGCAGTTACCTCAATTTGATGTCACGACCCAAATCCTGTATGTCAGCTAGACTCCGCCAGGTTGCCAATCCGCCTGGCCATGATGATGTCCGGCTTGCCGATGCCGTTGGCGTCGGGGATGACGCCGACAACGACGTAGCCCAGCTTCTGGTAGAACTCGTAGGGGTGGCGCTTCAGGTTGCGAATCGACCGGATGTGCCCCGCTACGTCGGGGTAGAGGTCCACGCCGGCCAGGCTGGTCATGCCGTCCTCGTCGTCGCTGCCCAGGAAGAGGGTGACGCCGCCGCGCGCTCGCACCTGCGCCTCTAGCTCCCGCACCAGCGCGCGGCCAATGCCCTCGCCTTGCCGCGCCGGGTCCACCACCAATGGGTGCAGCTCCCAGCCGGTGACGCCGTAGGCCGGCTGCGCGGCGATCCAGCCCAGCACGCGGCCGTTGTCGTCCACGGCGGCCAGGCAGAGGTTCTCCGCCTCCAGGCACTCGTGAACCTCCTCCAGCGCGGCCTCCATGTCCGGCCAGGCGTGGGGCCAGTGGTCACGAAACGCAACGACCAGCAGCGACGCGGCCCGCTGAACGGCCGACTCATCATCCACGGGGAAAGGGACAATTCGCATCACAATGCTCCAGGGTCAAAATCATCGGCTGCCAGCGCCAGGAGATGCTCGTGGGCCGCGCCGTCCAGCTCCGACTGCATCAGGACACAGAGCGTGCGACCGCTGGCAATGAACTTGAAGCAGGCAGCGCTGAAGCCCGGCCCACTGCCCAGGTGTCCGTAGCGAAGGCCGGGCTCGACCATCACGCCGTAGCCGTAGTGGGGTGCAATCCAGTGGGGGTGTTGACCTGGCACAGGGACGATGTGCTCGGCCAGCCGCGCGGCCAGGTCTGAGGCCATGAAACGGGCCACGTCGGCCGCGCTGGCGAGCAGCAGGCCGTGCCACACCCACTCGGCCCGGTAGGTGGGCAGCGCGTCGCTGAAGACGCCGTGGGCCAGGTGGACGCTGTGCAGGCCCAGCGGCTCGACGATGGTGCGCCGGAAGACGCCGGCCAGGTCCAGCCCCGTCTCTCGTTGGGCGATCTGTCCCAGCAGCCAGTAGCCGGGGTTGGAGTAGGCCCAGCCTGCGCCCGGTTCGAACAGCAGCGTTCGGCGCAGGGTGTGATCGGCGAAGGTCTCGTCGCTCCAGGCTGCGCCGCCAGCCTTGACCGCGTCGTGGTAGGCCGGCAAACCTCCGTAGTCGCGCAGGCCGCCGGTGTGCTGCAACAGGTGCTGGACGGTGATCTCCGCGCTGCGGGGCACCCAGGAGCGATCGATCCAGGTCGCGATCGGCTCACGGAGGTCGATCCCCAGCGCGACGATGGCGGCCGCGATGAAGGTTTTGGTCAGGCTGTAGATGGGCAGCGGGTCATCGGCCGCCGCATCCAGCCCACCGTTGCTGTCCATTTTCGCAACAGACAAGCGCATGTAGTTCACTCACACGTCTTGGAAAACTCTAACTTGATCTTGCTACGGAGCCGAAGCGCACCGGAAACCCATGTTTGCGCCGTACGGGAACGACGGCATGACGTTGCCGCGGCTGGCCACCCGCAGGCTATTGCCGAGATCGTAGATATGCCAACTGCCGCCGCGCAGCACCTTGTCGATGCCTGTGGCCGGGCCGGGCGGGTTGTTGGCCGGCGACGTTGCGTAATAATCGACCTGCCACCAGTCGTTGATCCACTCCCACACGTTGCCCGCCATGTCCAATACGCCGTAAGGGCTGGCCCCGTCCGGGTAGCTGCCGACGGCGCTGGTGTCGCCGACACAGGCCGAGCCAGGCCAGAAGTTGGCCAGCGTGCAGTCCGGGGCCTGGTCGCCCCACGGGAAGGCGCGCGTGTCTTCCGTCCCGCGCGCCGCCTTCTCCCATTCAGCCTCAGTCGGGAGGCGCTTGCCAGCCCAGCGGCAGTAGGCGTCAGCCTGGTACCAGCTTACGTTGATCACAGGATAGGTCGCGTAGTCCGGGTTGCCGTAATAGGAGGGACGCGTTGCCGACGAGTTGTAGTAAGGTCGTGTGCAGGCGCTGGCGGCCACACACTGCGCGTATGCCTGGTTAGTCACTTCGGTTCGATCGATGCGATAGGCGTCGAGATAGACCGTGTGCAGCGGCAACTCGTCGGCATCGCAGGGATAGCCGCCGTTGTGAGCCGGATCGCAGCCCATCTGGAATGCGCCGGCAGGTATCAGTATTGTGTCCGTCGTGGGCGGCTGCGGCGTCAAGGTTCGTACGCAGCGGAAGCCCAGGCCCGGAGCATGGCTGTACCCGGGCGATTCGGCGTGGTGGGCGAAAACCCGCAGGTCGTCGCCTGAGCTGCCGTACCCCCCGCCATAAAGCACACTTCCCTCGACCCATTCCCACAGGTTGCCGGCCATGTTGAGCACGCCGTAGGGACTGGCGCCCGCCGGATAGCTGTCGGCCGGGCTTGTGTCGCCGACGCACCCTGGGCCGGGCCAGAAGTTGGCCAGCGTGCAGTTGGGCGCCTCAGCGCCCCACGGCCAAGGACGCGTGTCTTCCGCGCCGCGCGCTGCTTTCTGCCATTCCGCCTCGGTCGGCAAGCGGCCGCCCATCCACCGGCAATAAGCGGTGGCCTGGTAATAGTCCACGAAGGTCACGGGGTAAGCTGCGTAGGCGGAATTGCTGTAGTACGATGGCCGCAGCGACGAGGAATCGGCGTGGGGCGGTGTACATCCGCCGCCGGCCACACACTGAGCATACTGCGCGTTGGTGATCCCGGTGCGGCTGATGTAGTAGGCATCCAGATGAACTGTCTGCAGCGACATCCCTGTGCAGGAATAGCCTCCGTTGTTGGCCGGGTCGCAGCCCATCGGAAAGGAGCCGGCAGGAATAAGCACCATGTCTTCATCAAGGCGGGCGTTCCTCGCAGCAATCGGCAGGAAGATGCTGCTCGGTTCGGCGTCAGTTGTCACGGCTCGGCTTTCAATGGTCGTCTTGTTTGACATGGTGTAGTGACTGTACTGTGCGATGGCGATGCGTGATCCGAGCACAAAAGACAAGATAACCAAGCTTAGCGTCAGGAGCCATCGCAGGGAGACGGCATGTGGATATGTCATGGCACACCTCCTCGACAAGGCGGGCGTTGTGCATCCCCTAGCCCGTACGGACCCACGACAGATCAACCCTTGCGGCGGCTGACGTTGGCTTTCTGATATGACGCAACGATGTGCGGCAGTCACCCACCCCATCTTAGCACTGCGTGACCAAAAACACAAGACCCACTTCGACTCGTGTCGTGGAAATCACCCTACCTGCGTCGTGACGAGCCGGCCCAGGTGAAGCAATCGCGTCGCGCCAGCGCAAGCAGGCATCACGCCGTTTGCCAGGCCGGCTGCAGCGCCGGCTGCGGCTCCCACGGCAGCGGGCCGTGCACGTCCCACACCGTGACCTCGGCGTCGATGGCGCTCTCGCCCCGGGCGCGGGCCACGGAGATGCGATGGTGCCCGTCATCGACGAAGTACCATGCGCCCACCTGCACCAGGCTGACCGGCGGCAGCGGGACGAACTGGCTGCGGGCCATGGCGACGCTGATCCAGCGGCTGCGCAGACGGTCGTCCAGGGGGTGGAAGCCGCGGTCGAAGTCGCCGGTGCGGCTCATACTGCCGCGAATCTGGCTGATGGCTACGCTGTGGACTCCTGCGTAGTACCGATTGCGCACCTGGGCCGGGGCGATCCCGTCGAGGTCGAACAGGCGCCAGGCTTGACGGCGCAACGCGCTGCGGACGCGCTCCACGGTGCTCTGCCAGCGAGCCGTGTTGAACAGGTGCAGCGCGCTGTGCAGCAGGATAGCGTGGCTGTTGGCTGTGTTCCGTTCGGCAAGATTGAAGTCGTAGACTGGAGGACGGAGATCGAACATGGCGTGGCTCCTGTGTCAGAGGCGATGTTGCTATCTGACCTGAGTGTACGCCATTCTCCGTCGAATTGCCCCCATCGTGTGCAGAGTCTTTCACTGGCCAACCGGCCAGCCCCGGAACTGGTCTCCCGTCAGGCCGTGAGTGGATTTGGCAACGGCGAGCTATCGTCCATCATGCAGTGCCGTTGCATGATGGACGGCGTTGCAGACGGCGCGCTTTCCCGCCTTGGCTAATCTGAGAACCACCGTCGCTTCACACCAGCTTGCGCTGGATCGCCATGGTCACGGCGGCGACGCGGTTGTCCACGCCCAGCTTGCCCAGGATGTTGCTGATGTGGTA
>DAOUBX010000088.1:0-11550 GCA_034432445.1 Anaerolineales bacterium | reverse complement strand
CAACAATCTGCGCCTCCAACTGGCGCAACTGGCCGAAGTCAGCCTGCACTTGCGCCGCCAGCAAGGCGCACAGCGAGGGCGGTGGCAGCAGAGCACGCTGCGTTCTACATCGAAGCCCCACGACGAGGCGTCCGATGCCACCAGCGGAAAGCCCAGCACCCATACCGGCGCCGGATGCTCTACCAGGTAGCGCCGCAAGCCTGACATGGTGTGCTGCTTCTGATCCAGCTTGACCAGATAGGCCGCCACGTAGGGCGCCCGCGGCGCTGGCTTTGTCCCAGGCCACGGCCGGTGCGGGTCGCGCTCATGGTAAGTCCCGCTGCCGCGCTGCCGGGTGCAGGAGTTGCCGCAGGCGCGACGGCGCATTGGCCCTCATCTTATGTTTCGCGTCACCTGGTTCCTGATCAGGCTCCCACCCTCGGCCCAGATGCGCCCCAACTGGCACTCATTCTCTGTTGTGTCCAACCCTCTTCTTTGCCTCTGAAGCGGTTCAAATCGACGGTTTTGGCGCTCAGCAGGCCGCTAGTCCCGGCCTGGCGGCGGCTGGTGGGCAGACTCCGCCCTTGTCAGGTCTGGGTAGCTGTTCTGGCCGGGCTGCGCCGATCCAAGGCACGCATCCCCTGGCGGATGTCGAAGGCCGTGCCGTTCATCCCCGCGTCAAGCTCACGACAGGCTGGGCCTGAAAGTCGCACTGGCGCTGGCCGCGGCGCCGGGCACAGCGGGCGCCGTGGTAACGCACCACCTGATAGACAAACCCCTCCGTTCAACGCTTACTCATCGAATGCTGCAAGACTTCCATACGTGGGTCTGAAGCCGCGGCGTCCCTCAAGCTTATTCTTCGGGGCCTGCTGCGATTTCGCCTGCCTGCCACAGGTCGCGAAAGGACGTCGCGGCCAGCTTGGGCGGCCGGCGCTCCCCGATCGGGTTGAGCTTGTCCGGCAGGTGCAGGTGGTCCTCCTCCACCAGGGGCTTTTGCAGCAGCCGCGCCAGGCCGGCGCCTAAGCTGTAGAGCCGAGGGTGGCTCAAGCCGTGGGCTGCCGCGCGCTCGGCCAGCCGCTCTGGCCAGGGCAGAAGACGCTGCGCCACTTCGTCGCGGCGCAGGGCCAGCAACATGCGCGGCAGGTCGATGCGCGCCGGGCAGACGTCCAGGCATGCGCCACACAGCGAGCTGGCATGCGGCAGCGCCTTGTACTCCTCTAGCCCAAACAGCAGCGGCGCCACCACTGCGCCGATCGGCCCGCTGTACGGGTTGCCGTAGGCGTGTCCCCCCGCCTCGCGGTAGACCGGGCAGATGTTCAAACAGGCGCTGCAGCGAATGCACTGCAACACCTCCTCGTACTCCGTGCCGAGCAGCCGGCTGCGGCCGTTGTCCAGCAGAACGATGTGCACCTCCTCCGGACCGTCGGGGTCGCCTGGCCGCCGCGGGCCGGTGATGACTGTGGTGTAGACCGACAGCGGCTGGCCCGTGCCGCTGCGCGCCAGCAGGGCCAGCCAGGCCGCAGCGTCGTCCCAGGTGGGCGCAAGCTTTTCGATGCCCACCACGGCCACGTGCACGCGAGGCAAGCTCGTCACCATGCGACCGTTGCCCTCGTTGGTGACCAAGACGATGCTGCCGGTCTCGGCCACGGCCAGGTTGCCGCCGCTGATGCCCATGCCCGCGGCCAGGAAGCGCTGGCGCAGCAATCGCCGCGCCCCGGCGGTCAGCCGCGGGATGTCATCGGCCGGCAACGTTTCGCCGGACAGCGCAGAGAACATCTCGGCCACCTGGTGTCGCGTCTTGTGGATGGCCGGCGCGACAATGTGGTAGGGCGGGTCGCCGGCCAACTGAATGATCCACTCGCCCAGGTCGGTTTCCACCGGCTCGACCCCGGCTGCCTGCAGCGCCTCGTTGAGATGAATTTCCTCGCTGGCCATGGACTTGCTCTTGGCCGCCAGGGTCACGCCGTGTTGCTGCGCAATGGCGGCCACGATGCGGCAGGCTGTGGCGCCGTCAGCCGCCCAATGCACCTGCGCGCCGGCCCCCATGGCGTTACGCTCGAAGGTCTCCAGATGGTCGGCCAGCCGCGCCAGCGTGGCCGATCGAACCGTCTTGAAGTGGTCGCGCAGCGCGTCGGCGTCGGGTAACTCGGCCAGCGCAGCAGCGCGTGCCTGGCGAAACCGCCCTGTCGCCCCCTCCAGCGCGCCTTGCAGACGGGGGTCAGCGATGGCTTCGGCAGCGCGCTGCCGAAATTCGATCAGCGTGGCGCTCATACGTCGTCTCTCGCTCGATGTCAAACAGGATGTGCGGCGTGCGTCAGCGCTGGCTCCGCATGCCAGATCACCGTTCACCCGCCAGTGTCCGCTCCAACACCACCGCAAAATGCTCCACCCGCAGCGAGTCATCCACCAGCCCGCGCATCTGCATCAGGCAGCCAGGGTCGCACGTGACCAGCGCCGCCGCAGCGGTGTTCCTGGCCTGGCGCAACTTCTCGGCAGTCATCGCGTTGGACACCTCCGGCATGCGCACCGAGAACAGGCCGCCAAAGCCGCAGCAGCGGTCTGCCTCCGGCATCTCGTCGATGGTCAAGCCGGCCGCCGTCAGCAGGCTGCGCGGCTCCTGCTTCAGGTGCAACAAGCGGTTCATGTGGCACGAGTCGTGGTACGTCACCTTCGTCGCAGCGACTTCGGTCGCTTCCGGCTGCCAACGCGCCACCTTGACCAGAAACTCAGACAGCTCATAGGTCTTGGCCGCCAAACCTGCGGCGCGTGCCTGCCAATCCGGCTCGTCGGCAAAGAGATGCAGGAACTCAACGCGCACCATGCTCACGCAGGAGCCACTCGGCGCCACGACATAATCATACGGCTCGAAAACGGCGATCATGCGGCGCGCCAGCCGCCGCGCTTCCTCCTGGAAACCGCTGTTGAAGAACGGCTGGCCACAGCAGGTCTGGGCCGCGGGGAACTCCACCTGGTAGCCGGCGCGCCGCAGCAGACGCACGGCAGCCACGCCGACTTCGGGCAGAATCTGATCGACCAAGCAGGTGACGAAAAGAGCGAGGCGTTGCGGATGAGGCATGGGGGCGACCTCACGAGGCAAAGGTGTGGGCCACCGCGCGTGCGCCGGGCGTTTGACCGCTGGTTCAGCCGCGACGCCGGCCACTCACGATGGCTGTCGGTGCGTAGGCAGTTGGCTGGCATGATTATGTCCCAGCGGGGCAGGGTTGTCAACTTGCAGGGGCATGGCGGACATGGGCCCGGGCGCCGCAAAGAGGGAACGGCCATTTGCTGCCTGTGGCGACTAGAGTACAATAACGGCGTTATGACGAATTCAAGCCACTCATTTGCTCGTTTGGTGGGCCGCCTGTCCGGCCCTGTGCCGGGGGCCTTGGCCATGGCCGGCGCAGTCGTGTTGGCCGTTCTGGGCTACAGTGCGCTCTATCCGCCGAACTCCGACGGCCGGGGTTGGCTGTTCTACGCGGCCGCCGCCGTGCTGGCCGCCATCGCCTTCGACGGTTTGTATCGCCGCGCGCCCGAGCAGACGCTGCCCGCACGTCCTGCGCGCTACGCGTCACTGCGCCGCGTGGGCCTGGCTTTCCTGTTGATCCTGGCCGGTCTGATCTTGGCTGCAGCCACCATTGCCACCCTTGCCAGGCGCAACGATTTCCAAACCGCGCGCTGGCTGTGGCTGGCTGGGCTGGGCCTGCTGTTGGCCGGCAGCGTCGTGCTAGGCGCGCTCGGCCCGCGGCCGGCGCCGGCGGATCGCACGCGCCTGCAGCCTGATCGCCGCCGGTTGGCGTTGGAAATCGCCGGCCTCGTGGCGCTCATGGCGCTGGCCGTCTTCCTGCGCATCTACCGGCTCAACCAGGTGCCGCCCGGCGTTTTCGTGGACGAAACCAACGCTGCGCTGGATGCCCTGTACATCATGGAGGGCCGCGCCGACAGTCCCTTCGGCGTCGGCTGGTTCGAAACGCCCACCATGTACGCCCTGTACCTGGTGGCGCTGTTCAAAACGCTGGGTACATCGTTCATTGCCCTCAAGGCCGCCTCGCTCATCCCCTCCCTGCTGACCGTTGCCGCGGTCTATCCGTTGGCGCGGCTGCTCTTCGGCGTTCCCACAGCCTTTGCCGCTACCTTCATCCTGGCTACCAACCGTTGGCACATGACCATGAGCCGCTGGGGATGGAACGAAGTCGCGCCGCTGCTGTTCATGGTCGGCGCCGTCTACTTCCTGGTGCGCGGCACGCGTGACCGTCGCGCCAGCGATTTCGCCTTGGCCGGCCTGCTGTTGGGTCTGGGACATTACACCTACCTGGCCTCGCGGCTGATTGTGCTGGCCGTTGTGCTCTACCTGCTCTACCGCATCTTGTGCGAGCGGCGTTTTCTGCGCCGCCACTGGCGGGGCTTAGTGCTGTTCGTCCTGCTCTACCTGGCTGCTTTTGGCCCGCTGCTCAATACCTACGTGCAAAACCCCTTCACCTTCAACAACCGCAGCCAGCAGGTCAGCATCGTGCGCGACATGGAGGAATACTACCGGCGACAGCAGATGCCGGCCCCGCGGCTGGTAGGACGGGCGTTGGAACTGGTGGGGGTGCCCAAGGAAGTGAGCCTGCTGCCGCTGCAAGAAAGCGTGTTGCGCCATCTGGAGATGTTCCACGTCGCCGGCGACCGCAACCCGCGCCACAACCTGCCCGGCGCGCCGATGCTGGATCCCATCACCGGCAGCCTGCTCTTGCTGAGCTTAGGCTTTGCGCTGTGGCAGCTCTTCCGTCCCCGGCCGGCGACGCCTGAGGTCGGCGGGCAGCGCTATGCCCTGCTGTTGCTTTGGCTGTTCGTGCCTTTGCTCGGCGGCATCTTGACGCGGCTCGACGAGGCGCCGCAAGCCTACCGCACCTTGCCGGTGGTTGGCGCAGTGGCGCTCTTGGCCGGCGATGCCGCCGTGCGCACGGCGCGTGTCTTCGCCGCTGCCGTGTCGCAGGTCGAGCTAGGCCGGCGCCGGCCGTGGCTGCGCTTCATGCCCGGCCTGGCGATCGCAGGTTTGCTGCTCTGGGCGGGCGCCTTGAACTACCGGCTGTTCTTCGACGTGCAGGCGCGCGATGGCCGCGTTTGGCAAGCCTTCTCGCCCGTCGAGACGGCTGTGGCGGCCGAGGTCGCCGGCAAGATGGACGATCACAGCCTTTATCTTTCCCCGCGGCTTTACTATTTCTCGCCCTTGCGCTTCTTCACCTATCGCTCGCATGAGCAGGGCGGCGGCGGTCTGGACGCGCCGGCCTACAAGCTGGCCGAGCCGGTGTACGACCTGCCGATCACCGATCCGTTTGCACAGGATGCGCTGTTCCTGTTGGACACGTACTACCAGGACCTGCCGGAGCTCTTCCGCCAGTTTTATCCGAACACCTCCTTTGCGCTGGTGGAAGGCCCCGGCGGCCAGCCGTTGTACTTGAGCGTGACCGTGCCCGGCAACGATATCGCTGCGCTGCAAGGGCTGCAGGGCCAGTACACCCTGGCTGCCGGCCAAGCCCCGGTGGAGCAGCCCTACGACGCCGCGCCGCGCTTCTTCTGGCCGCCTGACCTGGCGCAGAACGCCGATCCGGCCTCAGCCACCGCGCGCTGGTTCGGCTCGTTGCACATCCCGCAGTCGGGTGTCTACCAGTTCCAGATCTCAGGGCCAGGTCAACTGTCTCTGGACGGCGCGGCCGTGACGGATCCGCTGTTTGTCGGCAAGGGCTTGCACGGCATCGAGGTGGTGCAGACTGAGCCGGGGACTGATGCTCAGATCGTGCTCAGTTGGCAGCGGCCCGGCCAGGCTGACGATGAGCTGACACCGCCCAACTACTTCCTGCGCGTCGCCCCGCCCGCGCACGGCCTGACCGGCGCCTATTACCGGGGCGAGCTCTGGGAGGGCGAACCGGTGTTCACGCGCATCGACCCGCTGTTGCTCTTTGCTTGGCCGGAAGAGGAGCCGTGGCCTGCCCCCTTCTCGGTGCGTTGGACCGGCCAGCTCACCGCGCCGGTGGCCGGCAACTACCGCTTGCAGTTACATGCCGACGACGGTGTACGGCTGTGGATCGACGACGAGTTGGTCGGTGAGAGCGTGCAACCGGACGCGGTGAATTTGATCGACGTACAACGAGGGCTGGACGCCGGCCCGCACGACGTGCGCATCGATTATTTCCAGCGCGGCGGCGGCAAGGCGCTGGAGTTCTGGTGGCAGCCGCCGGGCGATCGCCTGCGTCCGGTGCCTCCAGGCGCACTGACGCCGGCCTCGGAGTGACCGTCGCAGCGCAGGAGACAGCGGCGATGGTGTAGGGCAAAGGCGCGTCCTGGTGCTGACCGCCGGAGGCGAAAGCGCCGTGGCCGGTGAACGGCACTTGCTTACATTCAAGGTCACTACTCAGCCATAGGTGCCGGGCATTTGGATTCTGGTTTGCAAACGTGTCTGCGAAGCCAACCTAGGTCGCAAATCGCCTGCAAATGCCCGGCACCTGAGCAGTTACCATTCAAGACCCATGAACCGACTGCTTGGATTGCTTCTCGCTTTTGTGCTCGGCGTCTGGGCGCAGCGCATTCTCACCGGCCCGGCCCCTGGCATCCCGCGCGATGCGTTGATCCTTTTCCTGTTGGCCGCCGTCGCCTTCACCTGGAGCGCGTGGGCGCCCCGGCCTCTGCGCCGGCCGGGTGCAGCCATTCGACGTCCCTGGCCGCGCGCCGGTCGCGTCCTGACCGTGGCTGGGCTCCTTGTCGGACTGGTGTCTCTGTTCCTCCTCTGGCAAGACCTGACCAGCCTGCCCGGCCTGCTCCTATGGCCGACGGCGGTCGTGTTGTTCGTCGGCGGCACGCTCTTTGAACCGCGCGGGGCAGCAAGCAACGGCCAGAGCTCAGGTCGCAGCGATCAGCCCAAACCCTCCGCCGTTCACCGCTCTCCGCTCACCGCCCACTGGGACCTGCTCGTGCTGGCGCTCATTCTGGCCGTTGCCTGGTGGGCGCGCTTTCACCAGCTCGATATCTACCCCAACGGCTGCCAGTCCGACGAGTGCAACAACGGCCTTGATGCGCTCAAGTGGCTGAGCGGCGCCGGCTACACCCCCTACGCTGAGACCAACGAGGGACAGGCCACCTTCTTCACCTACCTGATCGCGCTCAGCTTCCAGCTCTTCGGCGTCGGCGTCACCCAGATGCGCTTCGTCTCCGCCGTGATCGGCGTGCTCACCGTGGGGGCCTTCTACTTCCTGAGCCGTGACCTTTACGACCGTCGCGCCGCGCTCGCCGCCACCGCACTGCTCGCCGCCGACCGCTGGCACATCACCTTCAGCCGCATCGTGTACGAGCTGATCATGCAGCCGCTGTTCATGATCTTGCTCGTCTTCTTCCTCTTGCGCGGCCTGCGCGGGGGGCGTCGTCGCGATTGGGCTTTGGCCGGTGTGATGCTGGCGGCGGGCTTGAACACCTACACCGCTTTTCGGGTGGTGCCGTTTTTGGTGGCCGCCTTTCTGCTCTTCTGGGTTGTGCGCAGCCTGGTCATCGAGTGGTGGTCGCGGCGCCACGACCTTGCTGCGCAGCCTTTTACCGACCTGCGCCATGATCTGAGCGGTATGGCGTTGCTGGCCGGCGGCGCCTTCACGGCTGTGCTGCCGCTGGGCGTGTACATCATCAAGAACTGGAACATCTTCATCGGCCGTATTCAGCACATCAGCGTCATGCGCGACGTGGAGCGGGTGGGGTCCAATCAGCCCATCTTCGACAACCTGCGCAAGACGCTTTACATGTTCAACTGGCAGGGGGATGCCGCTGCGCTCAACAACCTGCCCGGCGAGCCCATGCTGGGCGCCGTGGTAGCGGTGATTTTCGTGCTTGGCCTGGGCTACAGCGTGTGGCATCTGCTGCGCGCCGAGCCGCTGCCGGTCTTGTACGTGATGTGGTTCAGTGCCGTCGCCAGCCTGGCCGTGCTCTCGGTGGCCCACGAAGCGCCCACCGCGCGGCGGACGATCGGCCTCGTGCCGCTCATCTATCTCTTGGTTGCCCTGGTTTTCGATCAGGTGTTCTTGGTATGGCGCGCGGCGTGGGGTGGGCTAGGGCAGCGCGCACTCAATGGCATGGTGGCTGTGGCCGTCGTTGCAACGATGGCGAGCGGCTTGAACACCTATTTCCGCGTCCAGGCGCCGCACCCGGACGTGTGGGCGGCTTATAGCCCCAACGAGTCGGCGGTGGCCAGGTTTCTGACGACGCTCCCTGCCGATGCGACGGTGCTGATCACGCCGCAGTTCGAGCACCATTCCTCGATCAAGCTCATCGCCAGGGACCACCCGCATCAGGCGCTCAGCCCCGCACAAGACCTGCCCTACCGCGGGTCAACTACCGGCGACCTGGTCTATGTGCTAGAGCCGGTTGACCGGCCGTTGTTCGGCTTGCTGGAGCAGGTGTATCCAGGCGGCGTGGGCGAGGAGTACCGCGACCGCTATGGCCGCGTTCTCTTCCTTTCCTACACCGTGCCGCAGGCTGAGCTGGCAGCTACGCAAGGTCTGATCGGCCGTTTCTACAGCAGCTATCCGCCGACCACGCCCCCCGAGGCCGAAGAAACGATCCGCCAGGTCGATCTCGACATGACCGCTGCGCCCCTCGCGACGCCCTACTTTGCCCTGTGGGAGGGCAGCTTGCTCGTGCCCCAATACGGCGAGTACACCTTCGACCTGCTGGCCGAGGGCGACGCCGCAGCCTTGCAGATCGGCCGCGAGCAGCGGCTCGAGCTGCCGGAAGGGGGGGCCGGCCAGCTCACCATCACGTTGCCTGAGGGCTTTCACCCCTTGCGCCTCGAGTATCGAGCCGAGCAGCGCGCCGGCCGCTTGCAGTTGACGTGGGCAGGGCCAGGGTTCGAGGCGCGCGTCGCGGGCGGCGACGATCTTTACACGTTCAACTTGGGCAGCCAGGGGTTGATAGGGTATTACTACCCCAACGCCGAGTGGCAGGGCCCGCCCTCCTTGATCCGCAACGATCTGTTGATCTTCGCCAACAACCCCCTGCGCGAGCCGTTCAGCATCCTCTGGCGCGGCAAGATCGCCATCCCTGAAACCGGCAACTACATCTTCGGCACCCGCTCCGACGATGGTTCGTTCGTCTTCATCGATGGCCAGATGGTCGTGGACAACGGCGGCAACCACGGCGCGCAAGACCGCGAGGGCAGCATCTTTCTGGAGGAGGGCTTCCACGACATCGAGGTGCGCTACAACGAGCTGGTCGGCAGCCGTGAGATGCAGCTCTGGTGGCAACCGCCTGGCCAAGGCCGCGCCGTGATCGACACCCGCTATCTCTTCCCCTTAGAGGGCGCAGAGATCCCCGCCGGTCTGACCTTGCCGCCGCCGCCGGAGATCGTGGATCTGCAGACCGAGCCATCGCTGGAGCCGGGCGTTGCTCCCGGTGGCCGGCCGCCGGTGCCTGGTGGCGCGCCTGCTGTACGTCCTAGCGGCGAGTTCCCCGTGTTGCCCGCCACCGTGTTGTGGACCTATGGCGGCGTGTGCGGCGGCGGTGTTGACCAGCTCAGCACGCCGCGTGGCGTGGCCATCAGCCCCGTCACCGGCGATGTGTTCATCGCCGACGCAGGCAACGGCCGTATCGTGCGTTTGAGCGTGGACGGCGCGTTCTTGGCAGCCTTCGGCGAGGCTGGCCCTGGCCCCGATCAGTTTCAGGAAGCCTTCGATCTGGTCGTGGAACCGACCGGCATGGTCGTGGTGTTGGACGCCACGGCGCAACAGCTGCTGCGCTTTACGCCTGACGGCGAGTACTTGACGACCTTCGGCGCCGATCTCACCTTCTACCGTCCACGCGGCCTGGGCGTGGACCTAGTCGGCCAGCTCGTCGTGGCGGACACGGGCGGCGTGCGCATCGTCAAGTTGGACCCCGGTGGGGCTTTCCTGGGCCAGGTCGGCGGCCGCGACACCGGTCTAGCCGAAAAACAACCCACCGACGCAGTCATTACCCCCCAGGGCGAGATCTACTACGTGGAAGCTGAGAACGGCGCAGTGACGCGCATCGGTGTGGATGGCAGCCTGGCGTCCTGGACCGGGCCTTTCCCTGCCAGCACCATCGATGGGCCACACCTGGCCTGGCGACCGGCCGGCGGTTTGTACGTCAGCGACCCGGAGGGCCGTCGCGTGTTGGTGTTCGACGCAAACGGTCAACCGGTGGGTCAACTGGCGGCCGACCTGGGCCTGGCCAAGCCGGTGGGCATTGCGGCCGCGGCGGGGGATGCCGGCACGGAGCGCGTTATCGTGGTCGATAGCCAGAGCTGCCAGGTCATCGCTCTGGCAACGGCGGGGCCATGAGCGTCTACCCTGCCGGCAGGATCAGCTTGAGGTACGGTTCCAGGCCCAGGCTGTGGTCCCAGTCGCGCGGGTAGCCGAAGGACACCTCCTCGAAACGCACCTGGTCGCGCCATTGCACGCCGCGCACGTGCAGATGGCCGTAGACCACGGCTGCGACGGGGAAGCGCGTGTGCCAGTCTTCGGTGCGTTTGGTGCCGCACCAGAGCGCAAAACGGGGGATACGCGGCAGGTGGATCAAGTCCTCGCGCAGCGGGTAATGGTTGATGAGCACGAGAGGTAGACCCGGCGGCAAAGCCTGCAAGCGCTGTTCGGTGAGGCCAACGCGCGCCGCACACCACTCCGCGCGTGTCGGGTAGGGATCGGGATGCAGCAGGAACTCGTCGCTGCACACCACGCCCGACTCGGCGGCCCAGGTCACCGCTTGATCGGCCGGCACGTGGGCCGGTCGGTAGCTGTAGTCGTAAAGCAGGAAAAGCGGCGCAAGGACGCAGGGCAAGCCAGCGCCGCGCCAGATGGGATAAGGGTCTTCCGGGGTCAGCACGCCGTATTCCCGGCACACTTGCACGAGCCGTTCGTATTTGGCTGCGCCCCGCAGGTCGCCTGGCTCCGTGGGCATGGTCCACAGATCGTGATTGCCCGGCGTCCACAACACCTGTGCGAAGCGTTCGGTGGTGATCGACAAGGCGAAACGCAGGTGGGCTTCCGTTTCGCCGACATCGCCGGCCAGGATGAGCCAGTCGTCGGGATGCGGGCGCAGACCTTCCAGCGCGCGTCGGTTCGGTTGGTTGGCGAGGTGTAAGTCGCTGATTGCGTAGAGTTTCATGGCGCAGGGCATTATATCCCCGCGCGCGGTACACGGCGAAAAGCAGCCCGTGTGCAAGCGCGCGGGCAAGGCGCATCAAAGCCCATGGCGCGTTGCGCCCTGGCGCGCCTACGCAGTAACACGCCCAAAGCGCCGGGTACTTTGACAGCAGACGTTGGCGACAGTATAATCTTGAACTGTCTCTGTCCAAGCTCCACATGTCGCAAGTGACGCCACAGCCCTGCGGGTGCCAGCCTGCGTAGCGACAACCGCGGTCGTCCGGGCGTTGCCGAGCGAGTGAAGTTGCCACTACCAACTGCATCATTTTCAGGTAACTGCTCAGGCGTGCGCCTAACCCAGGATTGGAAATCCCTGGCTGACAGTACGAAGGCCCCTCAGGGCCTGGCGGAGCGTGTTCCCAGCGGCTGTGGCCGCTCACCTGCACCTCGCCTGCGG
>DAOUBX010000087.1:0-5002 GCA_034432445.1 Anaerolineales bacterium | reverse complement strand
GGCTCACCGCCAGGTCGCTGATCACCTTCTCGCCTGTGTCGGTCAGGCTGTTGTTGGCGTTCCAGTCAATCCAACAGCTCAAGTAGCCGCTACCGCCGGAGATCGCCACGTCCAGCGAGCCGTTGCTGCCGTTGCTCCAGACAAAGGCGCGTGTCGGCGTAACGCCATCCTCATCGTCGGTCGAGCCGGTGTTGCTAAGGTCGTCGGCCAGTGCGGTCGCGCCGTGCAGGTTACCCAGGTCTGGGTCAACGGTCTGACCCAAGATGGCGGCGCCGGCTGCTACGCCGTGCCGCGCCCCGTTACAGGGCAGCCGGGTGGGATATTGCGTGCAAGTGTTGTTGGCTGGATCCGGGTTCACCAAGTCGCCGTAGTCAATGGGGTTAAGCCAGGGAATCGGCGTGGCTGTTTCGTCAATCGTGGTCGAACTAGAGCTCTGCACCTCAACGGTAGCAAGCATCACATTTAGGATGCCTGTGCTGGCCCGGCAACCCGGATACAGGTACTGCATCGGGGTCTGCCATTCGATACTCGTGCTCGCCGGCGCCGGCGTAGGTACCTCTTCAGAATAGTCTGTGCCGGAAAGCTGGATCACCGTAGTGCCGTTTCCTTGCAGAATCCACACCTGACCGGCGTTGGAGCCGGCGGTGTTATCGTAGTAGACCACCAAGCGATCGCCGTTGGCAGAACCGCCGGTGTCGCCGTCGGTAAATGTACCGTTGTCATTGCAATCAATCGCAGCCACGGCGCGCATGGACTTACTGCCCCCGGCCGGCGTCAGGGGAGGCGTTGCACAAGTATCGATGCGGAAGTAGATGGCTGTGCCGTCCCAGCGCACCCAGGCTTCCTTGATCTCGTCCACCTGACGCGAGGTAAAGGTGCAGGTGTCGCTGTAGTCCGCCGTGCCCCAACCCGCGTCGACACTATAGTTGTTGGTGTCAATAGTGGTCCAATCAGCAGACGCAACGCTGCTGAACGCAATGAGCAACAAGACAGCCAGGGTTGTGGCCCACTGCCACTGTCCGCTTCGTCGAACAACTCTTTGATTCATAGGGGCTGCGCTCCTGATCCAGGCAAGTGACAACTGAGGATGCGGTGGAACGCAGTATAACAGATGTGGACCTTCCCGTCAACTGCATTATTCAGAGCCAGGCGTTAGAACGAACTTGAATAGCCCCACCCGGCCGGACGGAAGCACGCTGGGGGTGCCCGGCGCGCTCTGCACCTGGTAGAAGTAGTTGTTCGGATCGGCGGCCGCCAGCACGCCCAGATCAACGTACTCCGTGTCTACCGTGGTAGTGATCGCAGCGAAGCCGCTGAAAGGTTCAGTGCTGCGCAGCAAGGCGTAGGTCTGAGCCGGCGCCGTTGTCTGCCAGAAGAGGCGGGCGTCGTCGGTGCCCGTCATCGTCTCGATCCCCAACGTCACCCCGAAGGTTTGGCTGGTCGGAATGTCAAACAGATACAGAGGCTCCGTAATGTCGAGAATGGTGAACATCCCGCCCAGGAAGGAGTCATGTTGGGTGCTGGCGAAACGGATCGCCACCGTGCCTTTGCAGTCCACTACCGGCTGGATCTCTTCCGGCTCGGAGCCGGTGATGGGCAAGGCCGAGATGGGTACGCCCCATTCCAGGTAGCGCTGCACCCGCTGTCCCAACACTTTGTCGGAGCCGGAGCCGGTGGTTAAGCCGTACATCTGGTCGCCCGTGTACAGCCGAACGTAGTCCGACTGCAAGCCGCTGGCCTGGTAAGAGGCCCAGCGATCCTGGCGCTCGTTGACGTTGCCGTTCAGGTCACAGTCAATGAGGGCCACCACGGCGCGATTGGTGGTGGAAGCGGCCGGCGGCGACGCCATCTCCACCAGAAAGAACAGGGTGGGCGCGTTGCCCGGCGTGAGACCGGAAGCCACCCAGCCGCGCACAATGTCGTCGGTGGCCACGCCCGGGTTGCCTTCCGGGTCCAAGACATCGCCGGCGGGATCCTCCGTGAACAGCGGCACGCTTTGGTCATTCCACTCAGCAACGCTGCCGTCGTTGGTGTCAATCACGTAGTCCGCTGCCAAGACGGTGGCGCTGCCCAGCAGCAAGATGCCGGCAACCAGCAGAGCTAGCCACATGAAGTTACCGCTTTTCCGGCGGCACAAGCCATTCGGGGACATAGCCTTCCTCCTCAGAACGCACAAAAAAGTCGAAGGTCAAGCCGACACAGCAGCTATGCCGTTCGGCCACGCAGAAACGGCGCGGCCAGCTCAAAGAGCCGCCGCTGTCGAGGTCATACGAGCGCAACAGGTGACACAGCGTAGTATAACCGATGCAAGGGCTGACGGCAATTTGACCGATCGAAGGAGGAGTGAATCAGATCTCTGGTTTCTTTCCCGCGCAGTCTAAAGACGCATTGTCGGCAGACTGATGATCGAGCGCTTTCCCATATCCCGGGTAGTTTGCCAAAACCGTCAGAGGATGGGATAATAGCTGCGAGGGTTATCCTGCACGAGTGTTTTGGAAAGGAGCATTTTGTATGTCGTGGGACGAAAGGGAAGACACGACTCAATACAAGGTCGTGATCAACCACGAAGAGCAGTACTCGATTTGGCCAGCCGATCGCGAAGACCCGCCTGGCTGGAGGTCGGTAGGGAAAACAGGCAACAAGGAGGAATGCCTGCAGTACATCAAAGAAGTTTGGACCGACATGCGTCCCCTAAGCCTGCGCAAGCAAATGGCCGAGGCTGGTCAATCAGAGACGACAGCGCACCATCTGAGAGAACAGGCTTGAAGTCCTAGATACGCCCTTTTCTCCCTTGGTATCCAAGGTCATCAACGAGGCCAGCCTTGACGATAGCGCCCATCGCAGCCTGGCCTCATTTGTTTTCCCAAGGCAGCCATGACCGGCGAGTGGCTCCCTCCTCCGGCAGCCGTAACCATTCACCCGCATGAGGTCCACGTCTGGCGCGCGCGGCTCGACCGGCCGCAGGCGGAATTGACGCGCTGGTGGGCAGTGCTCCATGCCGACGAGCGCCAACGCGCCGAACGCTTTCGCTTCGAACGCGATCGACATCGCTTCATCGTGGGCCGCGGTCTGCTGCGCACTCTGCTGAGCCGCTATTTGCGCCTTCGCCCCGAGCAGATTGAGCTGGCTTACAACGCCTACGGCAAGCCAGAGATCGTCCAGACAGGCAACCAAACCGCTCTTTCTTTCAATCTGTCTCATTCACAGGACCTGGCTCTTTTCGCCATCGCACAGGATCGCCACGTGGGGGTCGACCTGGAATACGTGCGCGCAGACCTGGCCGACGAGCAGATCGCCGTGCGTTTCTTTGCACCCGCCGAGGTGGAAGCGCTGCGCGCCCTGCCAGCCAGCCAGCGCGTCCCCGCTTTCTTTCGATGTTGGACACGCAAGGAAGCCTTCATCAAGGCCCGCGGTGAGGGTCTATCGTTGCCACTGGACCAGTTTCAAGTGTCCCTTGAACCGGACGCGGCCGTCTTGCTGCACACGGCAGACCCAACAGAAGCTCAGCGCTGGCGGCTTGAACCTCTGGAACCGGCGCCAGGCTACACGGCCGCCATCGCCGTCGAAGGGCACACCTGGCAGCTGCGCTGCTGGGCGCTTCCCTGAGAGAAACTATTCAGGTGCCGGGCACTTGCGACCGGTTTACAGCTTGAGCCGGCTCTGCAGACGCCCTGGCCAGCGCAGCCTTAAGTGCCCGGCACCTAAGGCTGAATAGTTGCGATCGATAAACGGTAAACGCCTGATCTCTAAACCGATCACCGGTTACCTCCCCCAAGCAAGGAGCCCCCATGCGCGTTGCACTGTTGGCAAATCTGAAGAAGAATGCCCCCCACTGGCCCGGCATGTCACCTGATCAGTGGGATGACCTCGACTCCGAAGAAACGGTGGAGGCGATTCTAGAAGCGCTGCGCACCGGCGGCCATGAGGCGGACTTCTTCGAGGCCGATCTGGCGTTGGTTGAGGAGCTGCCCAAGTTCCGGCCCGACATCTGTTTCAACATCGCCGAAAGCCACTGGGGCGACAGCCGCGAGTCGCAGGTGCCGGCGCTGTTGGAGATGCTGCGCATTCCGTACACCGGCTCGCGCGTGCTGGCGCTAGCCCTGGCCCTCGACAAGTCGATGACCAAGCGCATCCTGCACTTTCATGACCTGCCCACCCCCGCCTTCCAGGTCTTCGAGCGCGTCGATGAGCCACTGGACCCCGACATGACTTTTCCCATGTTCGTCAAGCCCAGCCGCGAGGGCACGGGCATGGGGGTCAGCGCAGCCTCGGTGGTGCACAACGAGTTAGAGCTGCGCCGGCAGATCAAGGAGATCATCTCCCGCTATCGCCAGCCGGCCCTGGTCGAACACTACATCGACGGTCGCGAGATCACCGTGGGGGTGGTGGGCAACTTGCGCGGGCCGGTGGCGCGCCGCGTGCCCGGCGACGAGGACGCGCCGCGCATCACGGCCGGCCTGCACTTCTTGCCGCCGTTGGAGGTGGACCTGGCGCGCTATCCGGAGGAGGAGGGCGGCATCTACACGGGCCGCGTCAAGACCGAGCTGGCCGACAACTTCTATTACCTGTGCCCGGCACCGGTGGATGAGGAGCTGCTGATCGACCTCAACTGGTACACGGCGGCTGTGTTCCGCGTGCTCGGCTGCTGCGATGTGGCGCGCGTGGACTTTCGCCTCGACCGCCACAACAACGACAAGCCTTACATTCTAGAGATCAATCCGCTGCCCGGCCTGAACCCGCGCATCAGCGACCTGGTGATCGAGGCCAAGGCCGAAGGCGTCAGCCACGCCGAGCTGATCAACAGCATCCTGTTGCAAGGCGCGGCGCGGCATGGTATCCTCCCCAAAGGCATACAGCTCAACTGGCCGGCCGTGCGGCTGCCGCTGAGCGAGTGAGCATGACGTAGGTCCGGCGCAACTATTCAGCCCTAGGTGCCGGGCACTTAAGGCTGCGCTGGCCAGGGCGTCTGCAGAGCCGGCTCAAGCTGGAAACCGGTCGCAAG
>DAOUBX010000086.1:0-7869 GCA_034432445.1 Anaerolineales bacterium | reverse complement strand
GCCGGCGCCGTTGTCTTTGTGGTTCTCCCTGTCTTGCGGGGGGGGGGGGTGAGCGATTAGGCCAGCGCCATCGCGCCGGTGGCGCCCACGGCGCGGTAGATGGTTTCGATCTGCTGTGCGGCCGCGGCCCACGTGTAACGCTGGAGGACGCGCTGGCGCAGCAGCCGGCCGCGCTGCGCAGCCTGGGTGGGGTCTTGCAGCGCCCGTTGCAGGGCAGCCGCCAGGCCCGCAGCGTCTCCTGCCGGGGCATAAAAGCCCAGATCACCTAGGTATTCGCGGTGCACGGGGGTGTCGAAAGCCACGACGGGCAGGCCCACGGCCATGTAGGTCAGCAGCTTGCCGCTGCCTTCGGTGGCCGACAGCTTGGGCGCCACGGCCAGGTCACCCAATGCCAGGTAGAGCGGCGCCTCCTCGTAGGGCACGGCGCCGGTGAAGCGCACGTGATCGCGCAGGCCCAGCGCCTCGGCCAGGGCCTGGTAGGGCGCTACGTTGGGGAAGCCCATAATCAAAGCGAAAGGGGGCGTAGGACCGCGCGCCAGACGGTGCAAAGCAGCCAGCAGCAGGTCGATCCCTTGGTAGGGCGCCAACAAGCCTAGATAGACCAGCACCGGCCGACCGGCAGGCAGGTCGAGGCGTCGACGCAGCGCCGCGAGACGTGGCGCCGGTACCTCTGCGCAAGGCCGAAAGATCTGCGGATCGACGCTGTCCGGCACGGTGAAAACGCGCTGCGGCGGCACCTGAAAGCGCGCGGTCAGGTGCTGGGCGGCGTGGTGCGAGCTGGCGAGCAGCGCCTGTGGCCGATGGTCGATCCAACGCTCCAGCCGGCGCAGCCAGGGCAGCGCCGGAGAGCGCGGGGACAGAAAGCGGTGGTCGAGCATTTCGGCGGTCAGGCTGCCCTGGAAGTCGAACACGAGCGCCGCGCCGAGCAGCCGCGCCACGAAGAAGCCGATCAGCGCGCCCTCGTGCAGGTAGGCGTGCACCATCTCAGGCGGGCCGCCGGGAAAGCGCAGCGCCGCGGCCAGCGCGGTTGGCGTCAGCGCTGCGTCCAGCAACACCTTGCGCCACGAGGAGCCGATCGGCATGTCGCGGCCGCGCGGCCACAGCGGCGGCCGACAGGTGGGCAGGTTGTCGACATCGCGGCCCCCCGGGTAGGTGACAATGCGCACCGTGTGCCCCCGGTTGGCGAGGGCTGCCATCTGCCCCCGAATGCGCACGTGACAACCGTAGTCGGCGAAGAAGCCGGTGGGGGCGATGGCGAGGATGCGCATGGGCGTTCAGGCGGGCTGTGCGTCAGTTTCTGGGTGGCTCCGGGGTTTCATGGGAAGCGGAGGAGCTAGGGGTGCTAGGGGAACTAGAGGAGCTGGCGAAGACGTCAGGCTCGCGCCAGAGGCGAAGGCGGAAGCGCCACAGCTCACGAAAGGCGCGGGCAATGACGTGCAGCTTGGCGCCGGTCTGCGAGCCGGCCACGCGCGGCAGGTGGCTAACGGGCACCTCGGCGATGTGAAAGCCGGCGCGGCGGGAGAGCACCAGCCACTCGGCGCTGAAGGTGGCCCCGCGCGATTGGATGTAGGGCGCGACCCGTTGGAAGGTTTGGCGGCGCAGCAGCTTGAAGGCGCAGTCGATGTCGCGCGCGGTGTAGCCGAACAGCAAGGTCACCAGCGCGCTCCAGCCGTGGCCGAAAAGCACGCGCTTGAAGGGGTCGCGGCGCGGCGCGCGGTAGCCGACCACTAGGTCAGCCTCGTCCAGGTGGAGCAGCAAGCGGTCAATCTCATCCAGCTTGAACTGGCGGTCGGAATCGGTGAAGAAGATGACGTCTTTGGCGGCGTTGCTGAGCGCCGTAAACACGGCTGCGCCGTAGCCCTGGTTGACGGTGTGATCCACCGGCTTGAGCTGGGGATATTGTTGAGCCAGCTCGCGCAGCACCTCGCCGGTGCGGTCCTTGCTGCCATCGTTGGTGACGACGATCTCGAAGTCGGCAAAGCGAGACTGCATCACGGCCACGACGTCGGCGATCATGGCAGGGAGGTTCTCCTCCTCGTTGTAGGCCGGCATGCAGACCGAAAGACTGAAAGGCAGGGGGGTAACTGTGTTCTCTTGTTGGGTCACGAACAGGTCCTAATTGAAGACGCCGGGCGTCTGGGTTCCTGCCGGCGCCGGTGTCTATACACCTAGCGCAAGCGCCCAGCGCCTACGTAGTTGCGCCGATGGTGTCTCACGCAAATTCCCTTCACCAGGCTCCATTGTACGTGACACTCCAAGCCCCGTCAATATCCCGGTCGCGCCGGAATTCTGGTGGGAAGACAATGATGCGATGCTTTAATGCGTTTGTCGGCTGTACCTCGATCAGTTTGTGAAGAAGGCGGAGATGGCAAGGCGCAACGTGGTGGATACGAGTGTGCTGCGCGAACAGAAAGGCTACGCCGCATGACCGATGCTGTTGCCGGAACGTCGTTGCATGTGTTGTTGCTGGCCGGCAGCCCGCTGGATGCCAACCCGGTAGATGTCCACGGCGCGTTGTCCCTTCTGACCGAGGCGCTGCGGGACGTGCGGGCGTCGGCGCAGTTCACGACTATGATCGCCGAACCTGACGCGGTCGGTGGGCTGTTGGCGCGTTGCGATCGGCCGCTCTTCTCCGTGTTGCACTGCTGCCCGAAGGGGCCGACCACGACCAGTCTCTGGCCGTTCCCGCAGTCGCCGATGGCCCGGTGCAGATCGCGCCGCTGCCCAGCCTGCCCAAGCCGCCCTTTGTGCAGGCGCCGCCCAGCGTGGTCGGCCGCAACGACGACCTGCACGCGGTCTTGCAACACCTGCACCAGCACCGCGCTGTGCTGATCTAGGGGGGGCAGCGGCGTGGGCAAGACGCTGCCGGCCTGGGAGGCGGCGCGCTGGCTGGCCGCGCGGCGCTAGGTCGTGGCCGAGCGCACGCACTTCGGTAACAGAGCGACGCGCGTCCAGGTGCGAGCTCGCCGGGAAATGAAGTTCCTCGGCTACATAACGACGCCCGTTGAAACGGGCGAGCGCGGGCCATGCCCGTTTTTCAGCCCCGTTGACGGGGCTCCGCTCGATAGCCGGTGGGATTGATCCCCCGGCGCCGGCCGCCGGCGCACAGATCCCATGGCAGCCGCCAACTGGCATTGTTGACAGGGAGCAACTATTCAGCCCTAGGTGCCGGGCACTTAAGGCTGCGCTGGCCAGGGCGTCTGCAGAGCCGGCTCAAGCCGGGAACCGGTCGCAAGTGGCCGGCACCTGAATAGTTACGACAGGGAGTGGTTGTGCGGTTGATAACCGGACCTATCGGCGCAGGAGGCTTTCCTTGTAGCGCCGTCCCCGCCGCTTGATCTCCTCCTCACGGCGCATGGCCGCTGAGCGGTCGGGGCAGACCTCGCTGTAGACCAGGGTCACCGGGCCGCGCTGGCGGGTGTAGGCCGCGCCGCGGCCGGCGTTGTGCTCGGCCACGCGGCGCGCCACGTCGTATGTCCAGCCGGTGTAGAGGGTGCCGTCGGCGCAGCGCACGATGTAGACGTAAGCCAGGGGCGAAGCGGTGTCCATGCTGACAGTGTACCGGCGAGGGGACGATTTGCCAAAATGGGACGGTCCCGCCCTTGTCATGCCCGCGTCGGCGGGAGTCTGGGGGGATCAGGCGTTGGCTTCTCGCCCGTGCGGGCATGCCGCTGAGTGGTGAACTTCAGGTGCATCAGTCGTCACTATCAGGGTCTTCACCCGCAGGAGTAGAGCGTGCGGCAGGGTAACCGACCAGGGGACGAGCTGTGACGCGCTGCGTCACGGTTTTGCTTGTGCGGCATTTCTCTTGTATAATGCGCGGCAGTTGATCCGTATCTCTGCCCTGATTCTATGACGTAGGTCATACCCAACGCGCTGGAGTTGTACTACACTCAGGCCAACCTTGTCCGTCCGGCGGGTGTTGTCCCCCTCTTCATCCAATTCCTCATAGTAAGGAGTGCTACGTGATGAGTGAATTTCAGCTAACCTGGATCGAGATGATCCTTTTTGCTCTGGCCGTTGTGGCGTCCGTCTATTTCGGCTATCGCGGCTTCAAGAAGGTCTATCTGGTGATCAAGCGCGGCCAGGGGCAGTTCCCGGCCAACGAGATCCCACGGCGCTTGTGGAACGCCGCCGTGCAGTGGATCGCCCTGCTGCCGACCTGGCGGGCGCGCCGCGGCGCCAGCCTGATGCATGCCTTCATCGCCTGGGCCTTCATGTTCTATTTCCTGGTCAACGCCCTGGATGTGTTGCGCGGGTACACCGGCTGGACCGTCCCCGGCGTCGTGGGCGGGGTCTACCGCCTGATCGCCGACGTGCTCAGCGTGGCGGCGCTGGTGGCCATGACCTACTTCCTCTTGCGCCGCTTCGTGTTCAAGACGCCCGTGCTCGGCTACCGCGACAACGTCAAGCTGATGCCGCAGGTCAAGGCCGGCCGCATCCGCCGCGACTCGCTGATCGTCGGCCTGTTCATCCTCTGTCACATCGGTTTCCGCTTCCTGGGTGAGAGCTTCGACGTGGCCAAGGAGCAGGTGACCGCCGGCCATGGCGACCCGTGGCAGCCCTTCGCCACGGCCGTCAGCAACCTGTGGACCGGCATGAGCCCGGCGGTGCTCAACGTGGCCCAACACCTGGCGTGGTGGATCGCGCTTGGCCTGATCCTGGCCTTTATCCCCTACTTCCCCTACACCAAGCACATCCACTTGATGATGTCGGGGTTGAACTTCCTGCTCAAGCCACAGCGCACTTCCCTGGGCGAGCTGGAACCGATCAACATGGAGGACGAAACCATCGAGCAGTTCGGCGTGGCCACGCTGGAACAACTGCCCTGGAAGCACATCCTCGACGCCTACGCCTGCATCATGTGCAACCGCTGCCAGGATGTCTGTCCGGCCTACACCACCGGCAAGGAGCTCTCGCCCTCGGCGCTGGAGGTCAACAAGCGGCTGTACATCAACGCCAATATCAACAAGATCGCCGGCGGCGACACGACCGACCCCATGCTCGACTACGCCATCAGCGAGTCGGCGGTGTGGGCCTGCACGGCCTGCGGCGCCTGCATCCAGGTTTGCCCGGTGGGCAACGAGCCGATGTTCGACATCCTCTACATGCGGCGCAACCAGATGATGATGGAGAACGCCTTCCCGCACGAGCTGCAAGGCGCGTACAAGGGCATGGAGCGCAGCGGTAACCCGTGGAACCTGGCTCGCCGCGACCGCATGAACTGGGCCGCCGATCTAGACATCCCCACGGTAGAGGACAACCCCGACTTCGAGGTGCTGTGGTGGGTGGGCTGTGCGCCGGCCTACGACATGCGAGCGCAGGGCACGGCCAAGGCCTTTGCCAAGGTGCTCAAGGAGGCGGGCGTCAACTTCGCGGTGCTGGGCGAGATGGAGAACTGCACGGGCGACTCGGCGCGGCGCTCCGGCAACGAGGCGCTGTTCTACGAGCTGGCCATGGCCAACATCGAGGTGTTGAACGAGTTCGAGGTGGGCAAGAAGCGCATCGTCACCACCTGCCCGCACTGCTTGCACACCTTGGGCAAGGAGTATCACCAGTACGGCGGCAACTACACGGTGATCCACAGCACGCAGTTCATTGCCGAGCTGATGGAGCAGGGCAAGATCAAGCCCAAGCCCACCGCCGATGGCCAGGTCACCTTCCACGATCCCTGCTACTTGGGCCGCCACAACGGCGTCATTGAGGCTCCGCGCAGCAGCCTGAAGGCGATCGTCGACGGCAAATACGTCGAGATGCCGCGGCACGGCGCGCAGTCCTTCTGCTGCGGCGCGGGCGGCGCGCAGATGTGGAAGGAGGAAGAGCACGGCGACAAGGCGGTCAACGTGGCCCGCTACGAGGAGGCCGCGGCCACGGGCGCCAAGACCATCGCCGTCGGCTGCCCCTTCTGTCTGACCATGCTCACCGATGCCTCCAAGATGGCCGACAAGGGCGTGGTGGTGAAGGACGTGGTGGAGATCGTGGCCGAGGCGTTGTGACACGCAGTTAGGTTCCCGCCGGCCAAGACTGGAGCTGGGCCCGGCGGGATGGCAGCCAGGGCGCCGGCAGGCTTTGCGGGTTGGCGCTTCGCCCCCGCCAAGCCGCAAGGTCTAGACCTGGGCCCAAAAACAAAGTGTAGCGAGACAGGCGATCGCCTGTCTCGCTGCGCGTCTGGCTCCTGTGTACTCTTCGTAGTGACTACTTCGGGCGTCGGCCGTAGGGATGAGGTGCCGGGCACTTGCGACCGGTTTACAGCTTGAGCCGGCTCTGCAGACGCCCTGGCCAGCGCAGCCTGAAGTGCCCGGCACCTAGGACTGAATAGTTGCCCTTAAGATAAAACTCCGGCAACAGAGCGAAGCGCGTCCAGGTGCGAGCTCGCCGGGGAATGAAGTTCCCCGGCTACATAACGGCGCCCGTTGAAACGGGCTGGCGCGTGCATGGCGCGTCTTTCAGCCCTGTGGACGGGGCGCCGTTTGATAGCCCGGTCGCTTCACACTTGCACCAGCGCTGCAAGTGCAGGTGTCGCCGGGCGGGTTCACATAAGGGGCGACCCGCCGCAAGCGGCTATTGTCGGAACATTTTCTTGACCTTCATCAGTCGTCGGCCGTAGGGATGACGGCTGAAGCCGTCACTACTAAGAAGGGGCTGCGGGCGTGAAAAAGCCGACGGCCAGGGTGCCGGGGCCGGCGTGCGTCACGATGGCCGGCATCAAGTCCATGATCATGACCTCCGACGCATCCAGTCGCCGGCGCAGCTCGTCGGCCAGGGCCTGCGCCGCAGCCGGCGCGTCGGCATGCAACACCGACAGATGGCATTCCGGCCCGCGCGCGGCGTGCTGCACGACCAGTTCCGTCAGGCGGGCCAAGGCCCGGCGCTGCGTCCGCTCCCGCTCCAGCGGTTCGACGCGGCCGTTGCGCAGCTCGAGCAGGGGCTTGACCTGCAGCACACTGCCGATCAGCGCCGCTGCGCCGCCGATCCGGCCCCCGCGTTGCAGGTATTCCAACGTGTCGACCAGGAAGAAGATGCGGCTGCGCGGGATGAGTGTCTCTAGCCGCGCCATGATCGTGTCGGCGTCGAGACCGGCAGCCGCCCACTCGGCCGCCAGCAGCACCAACGTGGCCAGTGGCCCGCCGATGGTGCGCGTGTCGAGCACGCGAATGTCGGCGTCGGGAAACTCGGCCGCAGCCGTCAGCGCCGAGCGCACGGTGCCGCTCAGGTCGGCCGAGGGATGGATGCAGAGCACGGTGTTGCCGGGCTGGGCGCGCTGCCGAAAAACGTCTATGAACAGGCCCACGGGCGGCGCGGCAGTCGTGGGCAGGACTTTGGCGGCGCGCAATCGCTGCATGAAAGCCGCGTTGTCGATCTCCACGCCTTCCAGATAGGACTCGTCGCCAAAGATGATGACTTGGGGAATGATAGGGATGTCGTAGCGTTGGGCTTGCTCGGCCGGCAGTCCAGCGGTGGTATCGGTGACGATGTGGATCATGACTTGATGCTCCTGTGGTGAGGGGGGGCTCAGACCGTGTAGGGCAGCCGTTGGCAAAAC
This sequence comes from Anaerolineales bacterium, assembly GCA_034432445.1. Classification (GTDB taxonomy): domain Bacteria; phylum Chloroflexota; class Anaerolineae; order JAAEKA01; family JAAEKA01; genus JANWYQ01. Next base: position 326 of record DAOUBX010000086.1, on the reverse strand, counting down.
GTGTGCTGCCTTGAGTTGACAAGGCACGACGATTGGTGTACAATCTAGTCGAACAAACGCCGGCTTGTGGAGATCCTCCCCCCAACCCACAAGTCGGCGTTTGCGCGTCTTGGGCATGTCCATTGTAACATCGAGGCTTGCCTACGCCAAGACCAGGGTCGCAGGGGCTGGTACAGGAGGGCAGCGTTGGGCCGGATGGTTCAGTCAAAACCATGGGTTCATCTCCGCCGCTGTGGTCTAAGAGACTGTTTGAAAAGCCCGGCATCGCCGGGATCAGAGGTTGAAACCATCTGGCTGAAAGTACGAAGCGGCCTCAGCCGCTGGTT